>NZ_QTVB01000059.1:0-10240 GCF_003435965.1 Roseburia sp. AF42-8 | reverse complement strand
GGGCAGGACATATAAGAATGCTCATGAATATAAGAACTATTTAACACAAAAATACGATTGTTTACGAAGCAGGGATTATTCCGTAAATATAAACAGTTCTCTTTTGTCAAAGGCTATGGGAGATGAAAAGACAAAACAATGGTTGGAGTATAATCTATCTTTAATACCGGAAAGTATCGAAAAATTGAAAGCTGCTCAAAGTGCTCGTGGCTGTAAGGTACTGAGTGTAACGGATACAATAAATGGATATGATAGCATAACAGAAGAAGTACTGGTAACAGATGAGGTTGATCCGGGAACAGAAAAAGCAAGGAAAGAACTTGAAGAAAGACTCGAGAAAAGGAAAGCAGAAAAGAAAGAGACAGAGGAACGGCTGGAAAAACAGCGTGCCGAAAAACAGGAGCAGGAAGAACGGCAATATAATCTGAAAATTGATGGAAAAGATGTGGCAGACCTAACAGGAAAACTGGTGGAACTGCTAGGTACTTCAACTTCTACAGGAGTGACAGAAAATGGAGTTTCGACATTTGATGTGCTGGCATAGAAACTGATATGAGTATGCCGGGATGTATTGACATGCAGAATGTATTTTTATTTCTTTCAGTGGGACTGGTTGCGATTAACCTTATCCTTATGGAGTTCATGCAGAATACCATTGAAAAAGAAGAGAGAATAAAAATTGCGGTACTTACGGAACAAAATCAGAAAAATCGTATTGCAAATTATCAGGACCGGGAAGAAATCTATGAGCGTCAGCGAAGAAAAATGCACGATTATAAAAATCAGCTTTCCACAATCCAGACATTGATAAAGAATGGACACACAGATGAGGCACTTTCATTTACGCAGAAGCTGACAGAGAGCATAGCTGTCGAGATGTCGGCAATCAACACAAATCATCCGGTGGTCAATGCTGTTTTAAACCAGAAGTACCGCAGCATGCAGGAGAAACACATAGCAGTGATCCTAAAAGTAGGGGATCTGCAGGAGATCTGTCTGGAGGAGGAAGAGATCGTGATCCTGCTCTCCAATTTACTGGATAATGCAATCCGGGAGAGTGAAAAAGTACTGAAAAATACCGGAAAAGCGGTCATTCATCTGAAATTAGAGTGCGAAGATCATAAACTGATATTTGCGGTAGTATGAACAGACAATGATATTCTGTATTTTAGAAATATAATATTTTTCTGTAGGATCAAATAATGTTAGCTTTGATGTTATTGGAGCGTCACCGGAAGAATGATATGGTTATGCAGGTCCGGTAGGAAAGAGTGGACTAGAAACAGCTAATGATGGAGAAACTTGGTGGGAGAAACGTCATAAGCGGTTGGAGGAATTTATTGAAGAACAGATTGAAAAAAATCAAAAGGAACATTTGATAAAACGTAAACAAATGGAAGATGTATATAGAAGTCGGACATATGAAAGTAAACAAAGACTGTCCAATCTATTGAATAACTCAAATGCTAACAGTGATAATGTCAATATTCAGTCATTGGTGTCAACAGCAGCTTCTAGTTATGAAAAGAGCATTGAGATGGTATCTCATGATAAAATCTGAATTATTACATGATTATAATCAAATTATTGGATGAACAATAATTTTGTTTATAAAATATTAGAAGAAGGAGGTTGGTGATATTATGAATATATTTTTTAACAGCCGAATAAATGCTAATCAGTCATTGCTTAATGTTCTGTTTGGTCAACAGCAAAAAGCGGCAAGCAGTCAAAACACTGGTTGTAGAGGCACAAGAGATACCTTAACGATAAGTGCATCGGGAAAGGAAAAACTGACAAAAAGTACAAGTGGAAGAACACATAATACAAGTATTGACAGTAGCATTGACTTAAAGTCCTATATAGTTTCAGCAAAAAAAACGAATCAAGAGCTCATTGAGAATGCAGGAACACAGATTAATGCGAAAACAAGTGAATATATGAGTACAGGTAAAGCATTTAGGGCGGCATTAACGGAAAAGTATTCTAAGCTTGCCGCAGAAGCAAAAACACATTCTAACCCAGAAAATTATATTCATTCCAAGTATTTTGATAAGAGTTCAGAGTATTACGAGACTAATTTGACTGATACAGAACGTAGGATTGCATATAATTATGAGATGCAGATGTGCCGGACAGGAAAAATAAATGGTGTAAATTATCAGGATTCTTTGTTCAGGGGAATTGAAGTGGACGGCGACAGTGTAGATTCGGATAAAATCCAATTTGAAAGAGCATTGGTAAATTCGCAGATTTCAAATATTTTAAAGCAGGCTGGTGTCGATACATCTTCTATTACGAAAGATTGTACTTTTACTGTCGATCCATACAGTTACGAGATAACGGTAGATGGCGTGGATGAAGAAACAAAGGTGTTGATGCAGAATGCTTTAAATGTAGGTAATAATGGGAAAAATCTCTATAAGCATATCTATTATTGCTCAACACAAGATGGCTGTGAGAGTTCTCAAGTAACAGAGGAATCAAAGATGAAATACGAAGCATATCATCAGGTTTATAGTTATACAGGATATGAATTAGACAAACTTGAGGAAAAAAATGGGACATATTATACGGAGTCGGGAGAGAATATATTAGACTTAGTGGATAGTGCAGTTGAAAGTTCCGGAAAAGTTCCGAAAGAGTTTAAGCAGCAAATGAATAATTGGATACATGACCTGGTTTCAACTATTTCAACCAGAGGATGGAACAATGTGCCAGATATGACTTTAAGCATTTTATATGGAAAGAGCAGCTTAAAGGATATGAACCAGTTGATTACATACCAGTATGAAGCTGATCGTATGAACAGACAATGGTATTCTGTGCTTTAGAAATATAATATTTTTTTGCAAACTGGTTGAAAAATTACGAAAAAAGGAGAACCCTGTATGGGAATTGGAATCATTCAGAATCATAGTCAGTATAAGAATATTTGTGGTAATTATACATATCATATGCCGGCTCCGGTATGCCAATCAAAAATGAAGGACTTAGGTGATGAATTTGTTCTGACGGAAAAAATGATGGAGACAATAATCTTTATCGTAATGCTTTTACGGGGGCATCTACAAGTGCAACAGTAAAAGGATACGGTTCGGGAGTTGTGGATTTATCGTTATTGAACATTGGCACCAATAAGAACAATCGTTTTATTGGTTTATTGAGTAATGACAGGGATGAGGAATATCGTCTGGCTGGCTATGTAGAGGAATTAGATCGTTTTTTGAATAAGGTATCAAATGGGAACGTAACAGTAGATGATTTATGATGTTCTGGCTTATAAAAAGGAAAATGGGACGATTCCAAGATATCAGATTCAGATGGATGTGGGAGGCAATTAAAATAAGTAGTATAGGAAGTCAGTAGTGCATGAATAAACTGCTGACTTCTTTTTTTGATAGATACAGTCACTCCCAGGAGCGTGTGCCGGATAAAACAAATTAACAGGAAGCAGATAAAGCGATATATGTGATATTCTATTTCACAACAAAAAAAGGTCTGTTCACAACATGGTGGCTAGCTATTTAAAGAACTTTTCCGATATTATAAATATAATTGTATGTAAGTAAGGAAGTGACAAGATGCAAATAGCAATCTGTGATGATGAAAAATCTATAGGATTGATATTAGAAGAAAAAATAAAGAAATTATTGCCAGATGCAGTAATAGATAAATATTTATCTGGTGATGAATTGATTGCAAGTGGTTGTGAGCCGGATATTCTATTTTTGGATATTCAGATGCCAGGAATGGATGGAATGGAAACGGCAAGGATTCTGCGTCAGAAAAATGAAAGAATGGTATTGATATTTGTAACTGCTGTGGAGGAGTATGTTTTTCAGGCATTTGATGTTGCAGCATTTCATTATCTGGTGAAACCGTTTTCAGATGAAAAATTTGAGGAAGTTGTGAAACGTGCAGTCAGAAGCATTGAAAAATATTCTGAAAATCAATCGGATGAAAAATACATGATGGTGCAGTCCGGAGGAAGCCATATGAAAGTGTTTTTGAAGGATATTGTGTATGCTGAGGTATATAATCGAAAAGTCATTATCCATACACGGGATACGAATATTGAATATTATGGAAAATTGCAGGAACTGAGTGAAATTGCGGGAGCAGATTTTTTTCGTACACACAGAGCCTACCTCGTACATTTCAAATATGTTCAGAAATATGATGCAAATTGTGTAACGATGGAAAATGGAACTGCATTGATTGCAAAACAGAATTATTCTGAGTTTGTAAAACAATATTTGAAATATAATCAGAGGAAAGGAAAAGAAATCGGATGAGTTTGGTAGAAAAATGCTGGATGGTTACATCGAAAATTTCTGTTATCGCACTCCTTATGATTACAGGAATCTATTTTGGAAAATTTGTTTGTCCCTATATAAAAAAGAAAAAAGGGGCTGTGGCAGTCAGTATTGTTTATATTACGATTATGCTTGTTTTATATATGATTCCGCCACAGATTGATAATTTTTCCGCATATCTGATTGGAGTTATAGCAGCGTTTCTTGTGATGTATGCAGAGGACAGAAGAAATATATATCAGAAAATATTTCTTGCAATTACGTTCTTTTCTATCCGATGGTTAACGGTTGCAATGGCAGCCAGACTTGATGATCTTGTTACAAAAGCACTTGTATTTCGGAATATGAGTGCAGAAAAAGTGTGGTTGCAATACGGACTATATGTTGGAACCAGAGTTTTGGATATTGTACTTTGTATTGCTTTTATTGCGGTTGCAATAGGACTGATCAATAAAGCGTATATATACAAAAAAGATGAAATGAGCATCAAAGAGATGGTAATGCTTATTATACCTTCACTTGTAGGCGTCACTGGGTATGGCATTTTACAATATTATCTCATGATATACGAAAGAGATACTGGAAAGAACTTGATTGTTACATATGGATTTTATGGAGCTTTAAGCTTTTTACACTATCTGATTTCCATAGTTGCTATTCTTGTTGTGATTGTAATGTTTCAAAACTGGAAAGAGATGCAGGAAGAACAGCGGGGACAAGAGCTGGTATTAAATCAGATCAGTGACATGAAAAAGCATATCGGGGAAGTCGAAAAGTTGTATCGGGATATCCGCTCCATGCGCCATGATATGGGAAATCATATACAGACACTGGAACATCTGGTGGCACATAATAATATGGATGATGCTACAGAATACTTGGAACATCTGAAAAATGAATGGGACGAGGTATCTCCGGAAATAAAGACAGGAAGTCCGGTAATTGATGTCATTTTGATGGAAAAGCTGAGAGAAGCAAAAGAAAGGCAGATTCGGTTTCTGTCGGATTTTCATTATCCGCAGAATACGAAGTTAAATGCATTTGATCTGAGTGTGATCATGAATAATGCCTTGAATAACTGTATGGAAAATGTAAGTGGAGATGATCCGTATATCAGTATTTCTTCTTTTCGGAAAAACAGTATCTTTATGATAACCATAAAAAACAGTTTTGGGGGTCAGCTTAATTTTGGTGATAGCGATTTGCCAGAAACAACAAAATCTGGGAGGGAACATGGAATGGGTCTGAATAACATTCGCCGGGTTGCCAGAATGTATATGGGAGATATATCTTTGGAGCAGGGAAATGAGGAAGTAATCCTTAGCATTATGATGCAGGTAGAATAAAGAAATAAATTGGCACTATGTATTTTGCAAATTACAGAAATATGTAGTGATTTCTTGATGCTTCACAACGAAAAAAGGGCGGTTCACAACATCACGGTTTATTGTGAAGAAAGATATGCCGAAAGAAAAAATAAAGAGAAATCATGTTATACAGATTTTCAGGAAACGGATTTCAGAGTATTAGCTCAAGGAGGACAACGAAATGATGAAAATTAATGGATTTAACGGAACGAATACGCAGACAGGAGCAATAGGAATGGCACAGGCGAATGATTCTGTGAGTAAAAATATTCAGAATCAGATTGCAAATGCACAGCAGAAATTGCAGGACTTATCATCAAATGAAGAACTGTCATTAGAGGATAAGATGAAGAAACGTCAGGAGATACAACAGGAAATTACAAATCTCAATCAACAGTTAAGACAGCACCAGATTGAACAGAGAAAGGAACAGCAGAGTAAAAAATCATCTATGGATGATATGGTGGCTGGTACAAAAAATACATCTGCAAAGAAAGGAACAGGCTTGTCACAGGCAGGTATGCGGGCAATGATTTCCGCAGATTCATCTATGAAGCAGGCAAAAGTGCAGGGTAGTATGGCAACACAGATGGAAGGAAGAGCCGGTGTGCTTGAGTCTGAAATCAAGCAGGATGCTGGAAAAGGCAATACCGAAAAGAAAGAAGAAGAACTGGCAGATTTGCAGGCAAAAGCGCAGTCTGCAACAGCATCACAGATGTCTTCACTTTCAGATGCAAATAAATCTATGGAAGAAGCAGCAAAGGCAGACAACCGTACAGATGCAGCAGAAACAAAGAAGGATCAAACGCAGAAAGCAGAGAATACACAGGAAAATGCAGATACGGCAACAGATGCATCAGAGAATGCAGATATCAAAACAGAAACAGCAGAAACAATAAAAAATCCAGCATCAGAAAGTGGACAGTCGGTAGTATATACACCGATCGATATACGTTTATAGTTCGGAAAGGAGGCTGGTGTTATGTCAGAAATCAAAAGTTTTAGTGATTATACAAGTAAATATAACAGCAATGTAGATTTTTCAGCGTTGTTTAGTGGAACGTCAGATAGTTCATCAGTAGGCAATACAAATATGCTTTCTGATTATGCTGCAATCAAAAATGGAAGCTATGGAAAACTTATGAAAGCATATTATGCAAAACAGGATGCTGAAAAATTATCGGGAAAAGGTGATACTTCACAAAAACTTACCTTGATGAAAACAAGTGCAGATTCTCTGAAAAAATCAGCAGATGCTTTGAATGACTCTTCTCTTTGGGAAAAAAAGAAAATAAAAAAGAAAGATGAAAAAACGGGGGAAGAGATTGAGGTAGAGGATTATGACTGGGATAAAATCACCAAGGCAGTAAAATCTTTTGTTGAAGATTATAATGATGTAGTTAAGGAAGCCGGAGAATCTAATACAAAGGATGTATTGCGAAATGCTTCATGGATGACTGGAATGACAGACAAAAACAGTAATATGCTTGCCAAAATAGGTATTACCATAGGAAAAGGAAACAAGTTGGAATTAGATGAGGATGCTTTAAAGCAGGCAGATATCAGTTCGCTGAAAACGGTCTTTACAGGATATAATTCTTTTGTAAGCAAAATATCGCAGAAAGCAACTGGTATATCGAATGCTGCAAACCGGGCGAGTGCAACCTATACAAATAATGGTACGTACTCTAAGACGGATGCTTCTTTGACATCGAGCAAGATAGATAAAGAAGTATAGAAAGTGTGGACTAACTTAGGGAGGTTGCTATGAAAGTTCAAGGAAATAGGTATATTAATAATCCAGAGATGATAAAAAATAAGGTTGAGAAGAAAACAACTGTTCCTCAGAATATTATTTCGGAGGATGATGTGAAAATCAGTGATTCAGCAAGAAAGTTAGTTGAGACTGCTCGTAATAAGGTATCGGATTTTCATACAATGCATTTTTCATCTATTAATGGAGAAATAAGAGAGATACCAGCAGAATATAAATGTGAAAATTTATTCAAATTAGATTTGAAAGCAACTTCCATTTCTGGAGAACAAAGTGCGTTTGAAGGCTGTTCGGAAAATCAGTCAGAGGTTTTTGGAAAATGGCTGGACGAAAATGCTTCTGAATATTTGACAGAAGATGAAATGAAAGATTTAAAAGAGAAGATTAATGCAATGACAGCAGATGTAGATTCTTTGAATGCTCAGGAGGGATATAGAGGAACTTCTTATGAATCTGTATTTTTGTTAAGTGCAAGTGAAGTGGGGCTAAGGAAAGTAAATGAAATGTATGTTCCAGAGCAATTTCAAGCTGGTTTTTCAGACATGATTGACGAATATGTTCATTTTAATGATTCGGCACGTAATTCTATCATGGAGAAAATGACACCAGATTACATGGTTGTTGGAATTGGAAGCAAAACAGAATCTTATAAGTACAAGTCAGAAATAATCTCAGATGAGACAGCTTTTTATACAAATGAGAAGAAAGAGATAAGTGGTATCTGCAATCAGTTTTTAAATGGTAAAACAGATCAAAAATTATTTTGTAATGAGATGAAAGACCGTTTAAATGATTACTATGGAAGCAGGTATGAATTAAGGAATCAGCCAGAAGCTGTTGAAGGCAGAGTAAATAATATGCTGGACAAATTGCAGCATATGTTTGGCGTTTAATGTTGAAAAAGGGTTTGGAGACTAGCTATGAAGACAGTAACAGATGTAAACACAGTAAACCAGCTGTTGACATATTCAAAGCAGGCAGAGGCAGGAATACACCAAAAAGCAATACAGATGTTGCTTGGAGCAGGAAATAATAAAAAACAGGACAGTTTAAGTATTTCTGATGCTGCACGAGGCTTTTCAAAGCAATCAATAGCTGCACTGATAGATAAAAATGCGAATATTTCTAACAGTGAATTGGCTTATTATTTTGCAAACTATAATAATTCAAGTGCTATTTTGAATGCAATCAATTTTGGGGAGAATGTTTCCTGTGGATATAATTCTGATTTTAAGGAGTACGGGGTTATTTCCTTTGACCTTAATGGGAGCAGACAGGTAGTACCTAATTATGCAGTACCGAAAATGAATACAAGCACCATGTCAGGCATTTGTGCTGCAAATAATTCTCTGGTATTAAGTAATAAAAGTTATTATTCATGGACAACATCAAGTGGCGGTAAATATACATGGACGGTCAACAATGGAAGGATAGGCTGGGCAGCCTCGGAATCGTTGCTTGCAGAGAATACAAATCAAAAAGGGACAAATTATAAGTGGGAAATGTGTAAGGCAGGCAATATCCTGTCTGATCTGGCACAGGGAAAGAGTGTGTGGGGGTATCTTTACAGCAATGAGGAGGTATTGTCCGTCTGTGAGAAAGTCGGGATTTCTCCGGGATTCTTTTCTATAGAAGCGGGAGCAGGAAAACACACTTATTTATTGCAGGAATCAGGAAAGACCATAAATGTTGACGCAAAGATAAAACAGTTAAATGATATAAACTGGATAGAAATCGGATTTAAAGAAGGAGATACGTTTTCCGTTTATGGTAAAGAGTATGCTATTGACAGCAGTGGGCATATCAATGTTTCGGCAGAAGATGAATTTACATCAACGGAAATTAAATATCCAAGTCGTTCAATATAATAGAAATTATTTTAAGTTTCAATAACAGGGAGGTAGGATTATGGCAATTACAGGTATCAATAACAGCAGTTACACATCGTATTATGCATCAGGTTACAAGAACACGGTTAAAAAGGCAGCTTGTGATATTCAAAAAACAAAGGAAAATTCACAGGTGAGCAAAACAGAAGAGAGTCAGGAAGATTATGTAAAAAAATTGCAGGAAAAAAATCCTCAAATAGATATTGTGGCAGGAAGTTCGGATAAAAATGTAAAAACAGCTAATCGTACAGGAAAAACAGATGTGAGGATTGCTCCTGAGATTTTAAATAGGATGATGAGTAATCCAGAGGTTGCCACAAAATATGAAAATATGTTGTCAAAAATTCCAGCATTAGATAGATGGGCTGACTCAATGATTAAATCAATGACTGGTAGTGAAGTTAAGTATCGTCAGGTATGGATAGATAAGGATGGTAATATGGGCTCCATGGTTATTACAGGACCAAGCGAAGAACAAAAAAAGGCTGATGAAGATAGAAAAATCGAGAAAAAGAAAGAAAATGAACAAAAACTTGCAGAACGGAGAGCTGAAAGAAAAGAGCAGATGAAGAAAATTCAGGAAGATAGACGCACAATATTTGCAATTGGTACGGATATGAAAAGCATTACAGAGAATGTTGTAGCACAGGCAGTAGGTACAGCTCCATCTATCGGAGGAAGTTGTGATGTTAAGGCATAAAAGGATTCGGTAAAAGGGAAATATCAAATCAATGCATTAGTTGGAAGTGCTTGTTTCCTATCATGGCATATCCAAGCTAACGATAGCAAAAATGGCTGGTGTTGAGGAAAATGATATTGACAGGCTTTTAGCCAATCCACCAGAAAAGATTGAAATCGAAGTAAAGTATAAAATTGCTGTGACGGTTATGG
>NZ_QTVB01000058.1:0-10339 GCF_003435965.1 Roseburia sp. AF42-8 | reverse complement strand
AGAAAGTAAATGTAGAGTTTATGTTAAATTATAAAGGGGTATAATGTTTGTTGTTCCGATGGGAATATGTGGATTTGAAGATGTTAAATTATAAAGGGGTATAATGTTTGTTGTTCCGATGGGAATATGTGGATTTGAAGATGAAATTCAGGAAAGAAAGATAAAGTATGAGGTTGAGGGAGAAAAGGGAATTTTAAACTCTTTAAGTTATGTAGTCGAGAAAGATAATTTGAGACTGTTTTGCGATATGATATTCTTTTTTTTTGACTGAACATAGCTTAGACAGAATGTTATATGAAGAATTTAAATATTAAATAATAGCTGTCCCATTTAAAAGAAACCCACATATGTTCAAGGTTTTCTTGGATTGAACATATGTGGGCTATTCTGTATTGATAATCCTACACCAGCTTCTTTCTTGCAGTCTTTTTCTTTGGTGCCGGCTCGGCAGCGGCTGCTGCGGCAGCCTGATTCTGGCGCTTGCGGAACCGGTCGGCTACATCTTTGATATATTTGTCTGAGGTAAAATGCTTTAAAGTATTTTCATCAATGGCAATCCGGTTATCCATGGTCTTCATAATATCCTGAATCTGGATAATGTCATAGATGTGCGGGTCACGCAAATCAAAGATTTCATTATTAGTAAACTGTAAGATAAGAGGTTTGGAATAATCCTCCGGGTTATCTTCAAGAATCATCGCCTTTTCGCCATTGGATAAATCTACACAGGCACCTCTTGGAAGAATGTGGATGCAAAGAGAAAGTGCACGGACAATCTTTGTATCATATTTTTCCGGAAACTCCTGCAAATATTTCATGGCAACGATTTCGGAAATCGGCTCATTGGTTAGGCTCATGGCGGTCATCCGGTCAAAGGCATCTGCAACCTGTAAAAGCTTTGTGCCGCTGCTGCGGAAAATCTTGGATGGGTCAGCAGCCTCTTCCGGAGCGGAGAGTGTAATAAACTGGGTAATGATTCTTAAAGCATCCGGTGATAACTTTATACTGTGAGTCTGCGGATTCAGATAATCTAAGCTCTTGATACGGCAGGCAAGGATTTTCTTTTCGTCTTCTTCTGTTAAAGGATCCGTTTTTTCAGCAAGATCGGTCGGAACTAAAAGCCAGCCAAAATCATAGAGCAGAGCAGCCGTTACACAGGTCTGCTGAAAATCATCCGGCATATTTAACTGGTGAGTCAGCATGGCGACCAGAATAGCAACGCTGATGGAATGCTTGTATACATAATCCGCAGAGCTTCTTAAATTCTGCGCAAAGTTCAGCTTGTGGTCAAGACGGCCATACTGGGACAGAATCGAAGAGACCAGCGTTGGAAGCTTGTCCGGCTGTCTGCCTTTACGAATCATATCCATGCAGTCGCGAAGCTGGAACATGGAAATGGTTTGGAACTGTTCGAAAGCAATATCCTCGTCGGATAATGGCGGAACCGGTTCGGCAGGCTCCAGAATATAAATACCAATCAGCTCGAAATTCCGGATACTTTCGATACCCTGCCGGGTCAGTCTGGTGTCGCGGTCATAAAGCATGACGCCCAATTTATTATAGATAGGTTTAGCAAGACGCATGCCGGGTTTTAAGTCATCTGTCCGTATAAATAGCATAGCGGTTACCTCCTTACAAAATATGTTTTTCTCCGTTAAAATTCCTAGTTCAAATATAGCACAAGCAGAGAGGAAAAACAATCTTGGGATTGAAAAAGAAGTGTAGTTTTTCGTTGCATTTTCATAAGAAAGCCGTCTATAATAAAGGAAGAAAACAAGAGGCGTGATAAATCCATAAAAGAGGATAAAGATATGAAGAAAAACAGTAAACGACGTATGTTTTCCGCATTGCTGATACTGTTTCTGATGATACAGATGACGGTGCAGGCAGACACCGGCACCAAGGAAAGAGTGGATCTGGCATCTAAGGACACCGGAAGCAGCGTGGAAGAGCTGGAACGTCAGAGAGAGGAACAGCAGTCGCAGCTTGATTCCTTGAAAGAATATCAGATAAATCTTTCCGATGAACTGACGGAATTAAATAATGGATTGCAGGAAATCAGCAACGAACTGGCGGATACCCAGGATGAAATTGCGGCGAAAAATGTGGAGATTGAAGCAGCAGAAAGCCGGATTGCAGAGCTGACAACACGTTCTGAGAGCCAGTACGAAGCCATGAAGAAAAGAGTACAATATATGTACGAAAATGGCAATCAGTCTTACCTGGAGCTGCTGCTTGGTGCAAACTCATTTTCGGATTTTTTAAACCGGATGGAATATGCCAAATCTATTTATGATTATGACAGGCAGGAGCTTTCTGATTATCAGGATACACTGGCTGAATTAAAACAGCAGAAGGAAGATTTAGAAACAGCAAAAGAAGAACTGCTGGCGGCAGAACAGACGAAGCAGGAGCAGAAGAGTAAGGCAGACAGTCTGGTGGCAGCCCAGCAGGAAAAATTAAGTGCAGCAAAGTCGGACGTTGCAGATGCAGAGACGGAAATTGCAGACACAGATGCGGAAATCGCAAGACAGAAAGCCTATGAGGAAGAATTAGAGGCACAGAAGGCGAAAGAAGATGCAGCCCGTCAGGAGGAGATTAAGCGTCAGGAAGAGGAACTTATTAACAAGCAGCAGCCAGATGCTTCAGATAATAATGCAAATCCGGATGGGACATCCACCGGGGATAATACCACAGGAAGTGATACTTCCGGTGGCGGGACAGTGAATGCCAGTGATGTTGCCATGCTTGCAGCACTGATCCAGTGCGAAGCAGGCGGCGAAAGCTATGAAGGGAAGCTTGCCGTTGGAAGCGTGGTCATGAACCGTGTGGACAGCAGTTATTTCCCGGATACTGTGGTAGGTGTCATCTATCAGAGCGGGCAGTTCTCACCGGTAGCCAGCGGCCGTTTCGCAGTAGTGCTTTCATCCGGGGCAGATGCGTCCTGTGTGCAGGCTGCAACAGAAGTGTTAGCAGGCACAAGAACCTTAAACTGCTTATATTTCCGCAGAAACAACGGACTGATTAATGGAACTGTAATCGGAAACCATGTATTTTATTAAGGAAAGCTGAAAATCCGGCTCAATAAAGCAAGTTTCACTTGCAAAAATCCCCTTTCTATGATAACATCAGATTGTCGG
Organism: Roseburia sp. AF42-8; assembly: GCF_003435965.1. Classification (NCBI taxonomy): domain Bacteria; kingdom Bacillati; phylum Bacillota; class Clostridia; order Lachnospirales; family Lachnospiraceae; genus Roseburia; species Roseburia sp. AF42-8. The sequence continues at coordinate 7,199 of NZ_QTVB01000058.1, read as the reverse complement.
GAAAGAGCCGGAAAGGCTTTCTTTTATTTTTTTACAAAAGATTGTTAAAAAAATAACAATAGTAAAAGGCAAATTTAATTCAGAAGGAGACGAGAAAATGGCACAGAAAGTAGTTTTAGCAGGCGCATGTCGTACCGCAATCGGTAAAATGGGAGGAGCTTTAAGCAATACTCCAGCCGCAGATTTAGGCGCAATCGTAATCAAAGAAGCATTAAACAGAGCTGGTGTTAAACCAGAACAGGTTGATGAAGTAATGATGGGATGTGTAATCCAGGCAGCACAGGGACAGAACGTTGCACGTCAGGCTTCTATCAAAGCAGGTTTACCAATCGAGGTCCTGCATTTACATTAAACGTAGTTTGTGGTTCTGGTTTGAAATGTGTAAACGAAGCTGCAAACATGATTATGGCTGGTCAGGCAGACATCGTTGTTGCAGGTGGTATGGAGAACATGTCTATGGCACCTTACGCTATGACAAAAGCTCGTTTTGGATATCGTATGAACAATGCAACAATTATCGATACCATGGTAAATGATGCATTAACAGACGCATTTAATCATTATCATATGATGATTACAGCAGAGAACGTATGTGACAAATACGGAATTACCCGTGAAGAGTTAGACGAGTTCTCCGCAAACAGCCAGCAGAAATGTGAAAAAGCAATTGCTGAAGGCAGATTCAAAGACGAAATCGTTCCTGTACCTGTTAAGGTTAAGAAAGAAACTGTTATGTTTGACACAGATGAGGGACCACGTCCAGGCACAACTGCTGAGTCATTAAGCAAATTAAGATGCTGCTCTGGTAAAGAGGGTGGACTTGTTACTGCAGGTAACGCTTCCGGTATCAACGATGGTGCAGCAGCAATCGTTGTTATGAGCGAAGAAAAAGCAAAAGAGCTTGGTGTTAAACCAATGGCTACATGGGTTGCAGGAGCACTTGGCGGAGTTGAGCCGGAAATCATGGGTGTTGGACCTGTTGCTTCTACAAAGAAAGTTCTTGCAAGAACCGGAATGTCTATCGATGATTTCGACTTAATCGAGGCAAACGAAGCATTCGCTGCTCAGTCAATTGCAGTTGCAAGAGATCTTGGATTTGATATGTCTAAGGTAAACGTAAACGGTGGTGCAATCGCACTTGGACATCCTGTTGGAGCATCTGGATGCCGTATCTTAGTTACATTGCTTCATGAGATGCAGAAGAGAGACGCTAAGAAAGGTCTTGCTACTCTGTGTATCGGTGGTGGAATGGGCTGCTCAACAATCGTTGAGAGAGACTAATTCACTCTTTCTGAATAAGTAAATATACCCGGGAAGTGCAAAACGCTTCTCGGGTCTTGCGTTGCAAGTTATAACCCAGAAGGCTTTCGTTTTCGGGTAAATATAATACATGAATTTTTAAGGAGGACTAACATGAAAGTTGGCGTTATTGGTGCAGGTACCATGGGACAGGGCATTGCAAAAGCATTTGCTCAGGTAGAAGGATATGAAGTAGCTCTTTGCGACATCAAGCAGGAATGGGCTGATGGCGGAAAAGAGAAAATTGCAAAAGGATATGCAAGACTGGTAGAAAAAGGAAAAATGACACAGGAAACTGTTGACGGAATCCTTGCTAAAATTACACCAGGTTTAAAAGAGAATCTTTGCGCAGACTGCGATTTAATCGTAGAAGCAGCATTCGAAGATATGGGCGTTAAGAAGACAACATTCCAGGAGCTTGATAAGATTGCTAAACCAGAATGTATCTTTGCTTCTAATACATCCAGTCTTTCTATTACAGAAATCGGAAATGGTCTTACCCGTCCAATGGTAGGTATGCATTTCTTCAACCCGGCAGACAGAATGAAATTAATCGAAGTTATCGCTGGTGTAAATACTCCTGCTGAAACAGTAGAAGCTATTAAGAAAATCTCTGTAGAAATCGGAAAAACTCCGGTACAGGTAAATGAAGCTGCAGGTTTCGTAGTAAACCGTATCTTAATCCCAATGATTAACGAAGCTGCATTTATCAAAATGGAAGGTGTATCTGATATCGCAGGTATCGACGCAGCTATGAAGCTTGGCGCAAATCATCCAATGGGACCTCTTGAGTTAGGTGACTTCATTGGTCTTGACATCTGCCTTGCAATCATGGATGTACTTTACAACGAGACAGGCGACAGCAAATATCGTGCATGTCCATTAATCCGTAAAATGGTTCGTGGTGGTAACCTCGGCGCTAAGAGCGGAAAAGGATTCTATGTATACAACGCTGACCGTACAAAGACCCCGGTTGACGCTCAGTAAAATAAAATTTATGGAGGATTTCAGAACATGGATTTCAGTTTAGATAAGAAACATGAAATGGCGAGAACTCTGTTCAGAGATTTCGCAGAAAACGAAGTAAAACCTCTGGCTCAGGAAGTTGATGAGACAGAAGTATTCCCACAGGGAACAGTTGATAAAATGGCAAAATTTGGTTTCATGGGAATTCCGGTACCAAAGGAGTACGGCGGACAGGGATGTGACCCATTAACCTATGTTATGTGTGTAGAAGAGTTATCTAAAGTTTGTGGTACAACAGGTGTTATCGTATCTGCACATACTTCTCTTTGTATCGACCCAATTATGACTTACGGTACAGAAGAGCAGAAACAGAAATATGTAAAACCACTTGCAACAGGTGAGAAGCTTGGTGCATTCGCATTAACAGAGCCTGGTGCTGGTACAGATGCCCAGGGAGCACAGACCAAGGCTGTATTAGATGGTGATGAGTGGGTATTAAACGGATCTAAATGCTTTATTACAAACGGTAAAGTTGCAGACGTTTATATTGTAATCGCAATCACAAGTGTTACCGAAGATAAGAGAGGAAGAAAGAAGAAGAACTTCTCTGCATTCATCGTGGACAAGGGAGCTCCTGGATTCTCCTTCGGAACAAAAGAAAAGAAAATGGGTATCCGTGGATCATCTACATACGAGTTAATCTTTGAAGACTGCAGAATTCCAAAGGAAAATCTGTTAGGACCAGAAGGAAAAGGATTCCCAATCGCTATGCATACTCTGGATGGCGGACGTATCGGTATCGCAGCTCAGGCACTTGGTATTGCAGAAGGTGCATTAGACAGAGCAGTTGCATACACCAAAGAAAGAAAACAGTTTGGTCGTTCTATCGCTCAGCAGCAGAATACCCAGTTCAAGCTTGCTGATATGGCAACCAGAATTGAAGCAGCTCAGATGCTGGTTTACAAAGCTGCTATGGCTAAAGCAACACAGAAGGTATATTCTGTAGAAGCAGCAAAAGCAAAATTATTCGCAGCAGAAACCGCAATGGCAGTTACTACAGAAGTAGTTCAGTTATTCGGTGGATACGGATACATCAGAGAATACGATGTAGAGCGTATGATGCGTGATGCTAAGATTACAGAGATCTACGAAGGAACAAGTGAAGTTCAGAGAATGGTTATTTCTGGCGCATTATTAAAATAGTTTCTGACAGATCGGCGCAAAAGGATTTTAAACGAAAAATCATGGCGCACACAAATTAAAAATATAAGGAGTGAATATACCGTGAAAATAGTTGTATGTGTAAAACAGGTACCAGATACAAAAGGCGGAGTAAAATTTAATCCGGATGGTACTTTGGATAGAGCTGCAATGCTCACTATCATGAACCCAGATGACAAAGCAGGTCTGGAAGCAGCATTAAGATTAAAAGATCAGTACGGTGCAGAAGTTACTGTACTTACCATGGGACTTCCAAAGGCTGATGAAGTTCTTCGTGAAGCAATGGCAATGGGCGCTGACAAGGGAATCCTTGTAACAGACCGTGTATTAGGTGGTGCAGATACCTGGGCTACTTCTACTACAATCGCTGGTGCATTAAGAAACCTTGACTATGATTTAATTATCACAGGTCGTCAGGCTATCGATGGAGATACCGCACAGGTTGGTCCTCAGATCGCAGAGCATCTTGGACTTCCGGTTATTTCCTATGCACAGGATATCAAAGTAGAAGGTGACAGCGTAATCGTTGAGCGTCAGTTTGAAGATGGATATCATGTATTAAAAGCAAAAATGCCTTGCTTGGTGACAGCATTATCTGAATTAAACGAGCCGCGTTACATGACTCCAGGCGGAATCTTCGATGCATTTGACAAAGAAGTAACTGTATGGGGCAGAGCTGACCTTAAAGACGTAGATGATTCTAACCTTGGTCTGAAAGGTTCACCGACCAAAATCGCAAAAGCATCTGACAAAGTCCGTAAAGGTGCAGGCGAGAAGGTTGCTCTCGATACCGACGAAGCAGTATCTTACTTAATTGGCAAATTCAAAGAGAAACATATCATCTAATAAAAATAAGGAAAAGTGGTGAATAAAATGGGTTTAGAAGAGTATAAAGGAGTATTTGTCTTTGCGCAGCAGGTAGACAACACATTAAATGGTGTTGCTTTTGAGTTACTTGGAAAGGGCAAAGAACTTGCAAAAGATTTAAATACAGAAGTAACTGCAGTATTAATTGGTTCTGATGTGAAAGGTCTTGCAGATCAGCTTGCTGAATACGGCGCTGATAAAGTTATCGTAGTAGATGATCCGGAACTGAAGAACTACAGAACAGAGCCATATGCACATGCATTAGCATCTGTAATCAATGAATTCAAACCAGAAGTTATGTTAGTCGGTGCAACAGCAATCGGTCGTGACCTTGGTCCTACTGTATCTGCAAGAGTTGCTACAGGTCTGACAGCTGACTGTACTGTTCTTGAGATTGGTGATTTTCCAATCAATCCGGTTGGAAACCAGGAGCAGAAACACAATCAGTTACTGATGACCCGTCCTGCATTCGGTGGAAATACCATCGCAACAATTGCTTGTCCGGATAACCGTCCTCAGATGGCTACTGTACGTCCAGGCGTTATGCAGAAAATTGCTCCAATCAAAGGTGCAAAAGCAGAAGTTATCGAGTTCAATCCAGGATTTACACCAAACAACAGATATGTTGAAATCATGGATATCGTAAAAGAAGTTAAGAATACAGCAAACATCATGGACGCTAAGATCTTAGTATCCGGTGGTCGTGGAGTTGGTTCTAAAGAAAACTTCAAACTGTTAGAGGACTTAGCAGAAGTTCTTGGTGGAACAGTAAGCTGCTCCCGTGCAGTTGTAGAGAATGGATGGCTTCCAGTTGACTTACAGGTAGGTCAGACAGGAAAGACAGTTCGTCCTCAGATTTACTTTGCAATCGGTATTTCCGGAGCAATCCAGCACGTAGCTGGTATGGAAGATTCTGATCTCATCATCGCAATCAACAAAGACGAAGATGCTCCAATCTTCGACGTTGCAGATTACGGTTTAGTAGGAGACTTAAACAAGATCGTTCCAGCTCTTACAAAAGCTTTAAAAGAGGAAATGGCTGCAAAATAATCCGTTTACGGATGTAATATTTCATCTTGGATGAGTCTCATTTGAGATGTGTGATAAAAGGGTGTCATGCAAATCGGAAGATTTGTGTGATGCCCTTTTTATGTGCTTAGAGGGAAAATTGCAAAGTATGTTGCCTGTAGTTAAACCGCAGGTATTTTTTTTGGTACATACATTGTATACAGTGGAAAAAAGTGGTATTCTAAACAAGGTTTGCAGGAAACTGTTTTGGCAGTGTGGCAGACAAATAATATTGTGGCATCGGCAGACAGATGCAGAAAAGAGGAAGAGACTATGAATAGAAGTAGCAGAACAGTGAAACTCGTTGAGATGGCTCTGTTGGTTGCAATCATTCTGATTCTGGCTTTTACCCCACTTGGTTATATTAAGACACTTGGTCTGGAAATTACATTGATTGTAGTTCCAGTTACAATTGGTGCCATTATTTTAGGACCATTGGGTGGAGCAGTATTAGGAGCCGTATTTGGAATCACAAGCTTTATCCAGTGCTTTGGAATGAGTCCTTTTGGAGCAGTACTTCTTGGCATCAATCCATTCGGAACCTTCGTGGTATGTGTAGTATCAAGAATTCTGATGGGCTGGTTGACCGGACTTATCTATAAGGGATTATCCAAATTCCCGAAGATGAAGAACTGGAAGATTTTAATTGCCAACTTGGCAGGTCCAATCTTAAATACCTTTTTCTTCATGTCAACACTGGTAATCTTTTTCTTCAGCTCCGATTACATACAGTCACTGGCAGGCGGATTAAATCCATTCCGTTTTGTCATTGCCTTTGTAGGTGTCAACGGACTGGTTGAAGCAGCAGCCTGCTTCGTGGTAGGAAGTGCAATTACCAAGGCATTGCAGGTTGCAATGAAAAATAAATAAAGGATATCTGCTTCAGATAAAAAGAGGAATGCTCTGTTTTCGTAATTAGAAAACAGAGCATTTTGTATGCTGGAAATTTGCTGAATATAAGAATGAAGTTATGAATTGTCATAACAAAAACGGTATTTACTGCCACAGATATATTCATATCCAACATGGATGAGCTCATTGTGAATATCATACATTTCTGTATGAAAAAGAAACAATGGGTCACCGGGTGAAATATGAAGAAGATTGGCTTGTTCCGTTGAGGCTTTTACTGCATCAATATAAGAATTCTGTGAACAACCAATGCAGATATCATATTTTTCACGAAATAGCTGATACAGAGAGCTATCTAAAGGTTCTGTCAGCAAAAATGAAAATTTGTGACATGGATAATAATTGTTCTCAATCATAATAGGTGTTGCATCTGCATATCGAATACGTTGGATATAAACAATAGAATCGCCCTCAAAGAGTTCAGCATTATCAAGATGATACTGTTCATATGGTATGACTTCACGTTTGGTTACAATAGTAGATGCCTCCATTTGATTGGCTTTGCATGCATCGGAAAAACTGAGAGTATGTTCCAGTTTACGAAAAATTTTCCGCTCTTTTACAAAGGTTCCTTTTCCCTGTTTCTTAATTAAGACCCCTTCATTACATAATTCAGTAATTGCACGCCTTATGGTAATACGGCTCACATGATATAGTTCAGACAATTCAGTTTCTGTCGGGATTTGCTGACCGGAAATATAAATTCCTTTTTTTATTTGTTCGAGTAAATCATTTTTTAACTGTTCAAACAGTGGTATATCACTGGTTGTGTTCAATTTCATAATAATATCACCTCACAAACATTATAATAACATATAATGTTTTGCATAACAATATGAATTTAAAAACATCATATTGAAAGATTA
>NZ_QTVB01000057.1:0-10863 GCF_003435965.1 Roseburia sp. AF42-8 | reverse complement strand
AATGTGCTTTTGAATCTGGGCTATAAAATTGATACAGACTGGAAACCGGTTAGAATAGAGTTATATAGTGATGAACTTGGTTACTTAGACATTCACCCGTTCGTTTTAAGTGAGGACGGAACTTCAAAACAAGCTGATTTAGAGGGTGGCTGGTATGAGTTTGAAAAAGATTACTTTGGTAGTGCTTTTTTTGAAGGAAAAACAATTCCTTGTATATCCTTAAAAGGCCAAAGAGTTTTCCATTCAGGTTATGAATTAAGAGATAAAGATAAGCATGATATTTCAATTCTTGAAAGTTTATCAAAATAACATTGCTGTAATTTCTAAGATAAATTCCACTTTATCGCTTTGAAATTTTAACTGAATAAGTATAGCACCAACCGCTGCTACATGGAAGCAAACACAACCATGCAACAGCGGTTTTTCTTTACCGTTTTTTCCTTTGACTGATAGGAGTTCCTGTTTTCTTTGATTTTTGTAGAATCCGAATGAGCCAGCGAAATTCTTCGTCTGACAGATTTTTATAGTTGATGCCGAGCTGCTTGCAGTAAAGGACAACCAGCTTTTCATCCCGACTGCCCTTGAAATTTTCAACCGCTTCCAAATTTTCTTTCAATTCATCGGCAACGGTGGTCTGGGGCGCACTCTCGCTGTCCTTTTTGTGGGCTTCCCGAATATCCCGGATAATGAGATTGAGGTCATCAAGAACCATGTGGCTGAAATATTCATCATCGCTGATATGGGCGGCTTGCAGCACTTTCAAATGCGGGTCGTCTTCGCCGGGGCGATACCGTTCAATGATTTCATGCCGGACAGTATCGACAAGGGCGTTGAGGTTTTGAATCTGCATGGTGGCAATCCCATCTACATAAATCTCAATGTCCGCAAGAAACTTGATAAAGTCCTTATGAGTGGCAAGCTCACAGAGCAGACGGTTGTTAATCCGACCGCCTTTCAGAAGTGCCACCATCTCATCATTCAAATGCAGCTCTGTTAGTGGCGTGTTGATCTGCTCCCGGTTCTCTGTCCGGCACAGCAGATAATCAACGGAAACCCCATAGAAGTCTGCCAGCGTGATAAGGTTGCCATGATTGATTTCCTTATAATCCTCTTTTTCATAACTGCCAAGAGCTGATTTGGAAATGCCCGTCAGCTCTGATAATTCTTCCAGATTTAAGCCTTTGTCCTTGCGGAGTTCCCAAAGGCGTTCCTGTATGCTTGTCGCTCCTTTCATGGGCGCACGCTCCTTTCCGGCGGTTTCATTACTGCCGCTTAACTGGATTATATCATACTTTCCGCAATCGTGGAAATTTCTGATTTTTACCCTTAATTCCTACTTTGTGGACATACGGCACAGGGCACAAAAATGTTCTATGATACAGGTAGTTCATCGATGGATTATTCCAATCGAATGACCAGCCTGTGTGGGATATGCTTCCCCGGCGATGTAGCGCCATGACTTTTGGCAGGGATATGGAGGAACCCTGACCGAAACGAGCGTACCAAAGGGAGCAATACGCCGCTGTGAGATTCAGGGGAGGAACGACACCGGGGAGAACTGGCGAACTGATACCGAAATGATACCGAAACACGACAATCTGATAGGGGGATAGTCTACCCTATTGCTGATACTTCTGGAGATTTTAGACGGCTCTATGACCGTAATTTTGCCGAAAATCGCCCCGAAACTATACACTAAAACGGGAGGAAACGCAATATGCCGAGAATGAGCAAAAAGAGGAAGCATGAGCTTTCTTTTTACCTCAATGACCGGGGGCGTGTCACTTACAACGAATTATGCCGGAAATGCAAGCATGGGTGCAAGCAGAGCTTCCGGGCGGTTGTGGTTGACTGCCCCCGTTATTTATCCAAAAGAGCAAAGAAAAAGGAGGAACACACCGAATGAATTTTGAATTTATGACGATAGGCACACCGTTGCCGCCCTGTATGCCCTTTCCCAGAGCGTTGACAGGATTTCCAGTCAGCAGCACCGCAAAGGTCATGTACTGCCGGATGTTGGACGCTATGCTATCCAACGGACAGGAGGACGAGAACGGAATCCTGTTTATCTGCTTCCCTGTCACAGCCATTGCCGCAGTCCTGTCCCGCAGCCCCATGACGGTCAAGCGTTCTCTGAATGAACTGGAAACCGCCGGACTGATCATGCGAGTGCGTCAGGGCGTTGGAGAACCAAACAGGATTTATGTGCTGATACCGGGAAAGGAGGACGCTGCCCTTGCCTGATACCTCAAAGCTGGAAAAGCTCAACCGAGAGTTGGAAAAGAGTGAAAAGAAACTGCGGAAAGCCATCAATGATGAAAAGGCATTGCAGCACCAGCTAAAGCAGCTTACCCGAAAAGAACGGACACACCGGCTCTGTACTCGTGGCGGTATGCTGGAAAGTTTTCTGCAAGAGCCGGAACGCCTGACAGATGATGATGTCATGCTGTTGTTGACACTCATTTTTCACAGGCAGGACACGCAGGAACTATTGAAGAAACTGCTGGAACGTGAGAAGCCGGAAACCCCTTAGTTTACTAAGGGCGCAATTATACACCACCCAAAGGTTGGTGCATTGCGTTCTCCGAAGGCTCCTTGCCGGAGGGCTGTGATTTTTCGCAGTCATGGTCTGCTCCAAATCATACAGGGGACGCTACGCTTCCCCTGCGCTGGCTACCGCCAGCTACCCTTTTGTGGACTTGTCATCTGGGGACACCTTGCGTTGCAAGCTGTTCCCAGCCGACAAGTTTCATAAAATATGCTATCTTTTCGATAGGCAATAAAGTATAATAAAGTCAGCAATAAATCGTTAAGGAAAGAATCGAAGGTGGTGCAAACGAAAAAGCAGTATTAAGATTTTTCACTAACTGCCCTTTCGTTTGCATCAATTTCGATTTTTTCTGGTTGAACAAAGCGCGTCAGCTCTATATGGACTTTTAATTCTGACACTCTATTTGTAATAGGATAGCGTGTACACATAGAAACACATAGAATTTATAATTCAGTCCTGTATTATGACACCAGAAATAAGCCTCCCTCCTTAAGGAAGCTAAAAAAATATACAGTTACGATACGTTAACAGAGCATATGTGGTTTTGGTTTTATAAAATGTTGTTCTGTAGGCAGAGGAATAATTTTACCACCACAGGAAGAGCACTTGCATATATCTTTATTGTAAAGAAGACGGATAATGGCAGGTGCATCCATATCTTTCAGTTTGGAAATACATTTTTTGCAGCCAAGGATGTTTCTGCATAGGGCAATCTTTTTCTTCTTATTTCTGGATGAAAGAAGACCATAGTGCCTGATACGTACAAAACGTTTTGGAGGAACATGCATTAAAAATCGACGGATAAATTCCTCGCCGGATATGGTGATCTCTTTCCAAAGCCCTTGGTTTTTGTAATCTTTAGCGGAAAAAGTAACTGTAGATTCTGTCATGTCTTTGATACGGTAGTTGCTGATAGCAATCCGGTGGGTGTATTTTCCAAGGTATCTGATGACAGATTCGGCACTGTCAAATGGTTTCTTGCAATAAGGAATCCATTCCTTTGTATAGCAGGTATTTAACAATTCCTTGAAAGTATAGTAGTTTTTGTAAGGTGCAGCCGATCCATGAAATTCAAGCCTGTCATTTTCCCAGAGCTGCTTAAGTTCAGCTATATATTTTCCACGAAATATTTTGGAGATCACCTTAATCGGAAGAAAAAACTCTTTCCCGTTGTCTTTCCAATGATTTTTCACATCCAGCCCTCCACCAAGAACAATCGCATGGATATGAGGATGAAAATTCATGGTGCTTCCCCATGTATGGAGGATACAAATATAGCCGATATCAGTCCCAAGATATTTACTGTCAGCAGCAAGTTCACTGAGAGTATCTGAAGCCGCATGATAAAGAGCAGCGTATAAGAATTTCTGGTTGCTGTAGATAATGGGATTAAGTTCTTCTGGAACTGTAAAAACTACATGGAAATAAGGGGCATCTAAGATATCCTCCCGCCGTGCATCTACCCATTTTTCTTTTGGAAACTCCTGACACATAGGACAGCACCTGTCACGGCAGGAGTTATAGTGGACTGATATGCAGCCGCAGTCCTCGCATACGCTTACATTCACACCAAAGGCACCAGTTTTGCAATTCATGATGTGGTAAGCGGCCTTTCGCTGAGCGGGAGAAATATCATGTGTGGATTCAAATGATGAATAAAAACGATGAAAAACATCCTGAATCGTACAATCCTTACTCATGATTCACCACCTTCCGGGTTGTCGAACGGGCTGCGGATCCCAAGAAGTGTCTTGTTGCTCACATGAAGGTAAACATCTGTAGAGCGAGGATCAACATGTCCAAGAAGTGACTGGATATATTTTATATCTGTGCCACTTTCGAATAGGTGGCTGGCAAAACTATGACGACATGCATGAGAGGAAACATGACGGGTAATGCCGGCGAGTTTAGCACTTTTCTTAAAGAACTGGTTAACACTGGCTATATCAAGATATCCACCGGTCCAGGAACTTGGGAAAAGGATATCTTTAGGGCGACCACATTTGTACCAATACTCAGTGAGAAGGTCTAAATTTTTTTGAGACAGAATCGTATACCTGTCAATTCTGCCTTTGGTTTCACGAACATGAATTGTCATGTTGGTACGGGAAATGTCATCATAATGGAGATGAACGACCTCCGATACACGTAATCCGGAAGAATACATAGTTGCAATAATCGCTTTATGCTTCAGATTCGGGGTGGCGTCAATGATTGCATTTATTTCATCGCAGGACAGAACGGCAGGAAGATTGCGCTCTCTTTTCATAGCCGGGACAGTGTCATCATCCCAGACAGTCTTCAGCACCTTTTTATATAAGAACTTTATTGCAGACCGATAGTGATTGTGAGTTTCAGGAGACCTTCCTTCCAGACGTTTGGCAGTAAGAAAACTTTCCGCATCTTCAAGTGTAAGATCAGAAACATTTTTTCCAATCCAACGAAGGAAGTAACTGACATCCGAGCAATACAGTTGAATAGTTCTTTCACGCAGGTTACGTTTTTCCGCTTCATTGCGGATAGATTCAAAAATATCTTTATACATAATAAAACCTCCAGAATAAGTAGTGTTAATAATTACATCTACCTATTCGGAGGTGCATTAGCGTCATAATTCCGATTGCGGAAGAGACTGGAAAATGTTATTCTTATCATAGGCAGTGGAGCTTTCTTAGTTCAGTTGTTTCGTGTGGTAACTTAACAATAACGGATTATGGAAAGTAATTCCACTGCTTTTTTAATAAAAATAAAACTGCGCCAAAGCCTTGGCAGGCCATCGCGCAGCGATTTTGTTCAATCGGAATTTTACGGTCAGTAAGGAATGCGTAAAGTTATATGATTGTATTATAAGCGATTTGTTAAATTTTTATAACCACTTGTATTTGCCTGCGATTTATGGTATAATATTTTGAAATTTAGAAAGAGGTGGGAAGATGATTAACTTTTCTTGCAAATAAAATCAAAATATGCGGTAGTGCTATACTTTGGCATTATTGTGTCTATTGCAAGAAAGTTATATGTCTATCTTACTCAATATAGTGCTGTTGCCACTTTTGCTTAGTGGTGTTATTTTATGCTATGACGAGCTGCAAGGATAAACTTTCTTGTGGCTCTTATTTTGTTTTGGAGGTGCTTTATGAATAGTGCAGAACAGATAGTTACACATGATTCACTCCGTATAGTGTCGGTTCCTTTTGGTGAAATCTATACGTAGTAAACATTCACCGAACCGACTTTGTATCGTATGACATGCAAAGGAGGATAATATTTATGTCAATGATTAAAATTGAAAACCTTACGTTTTCATATCCGACAAGTTATGATAATGTTTTTGAAAATGTCAGTTTCCAGGTTGATACCGATTGGAAGCTTGGTTTTGTGGGCAGAAACGGACGAGGTAAAACAACCTTTCTGAATCTTCTGCTTGGGAAATATGAGTATAGTGGAAAAATCCTATCATCCGTACAGTTTGATTATTTTCCTTATCCCGTTTCAGATAAGAATCGTATTACAGAGGATATATTGCAGGAGATTTGCCCACTTGCGGAAGAATGGGAACTTATGCGAGAACTTTCTTATCTTGATGTTGATGTCGATGTGCTTTGGCGACCTTTTGAAACACTTTCCAACGGAGAGCAGACAAAGGTTTTGATTGCCGCTCTTTTTCTTAATGAAGGGCATTTCCTACTGATTGATGAACCTACCAACCATTTGGATGCCAAAGCGAGAAAAAGTGTGGCGGCATATCTGAAAAAGAAAAAGGGATTCATCTTAGTTTCTCACGATCGTCGCTTTCTTGACGATTGTGTTGACTATATTCTATCGATTAACCGAGCGAATATCGAAGTGCAAAGAGGAAACTTTTCATCATGGATGTCAAATTTTGAGCGACAGCAAGAATTTGAACTGGCTCAGAACGAACGTTTGCAAAAGGACATCAGACGATTACAGCAGTCGGCAAAACGCGCTGCAGTATGGTCTGAACGTGTAGAAGCTTCCAAAATTGGGGCAGCAGATAAAGGTTATGTCGGTCATAAAGCCGCCAAAATGATGAAGCGTTCAAAATCTATAGAAGCGAGACAACAACAGACAATCGAACAAAAATCAGCATTGCTGAAAAATATGGAAACCGCAGAAGCCCTCAAGATACAACCGCTTAATTACCATACAGATTTGCTTGCATCATTATCGAATGTAGTAGTTTATTATGATGGCATTTCAGTTTGTGAACCCGTTTCGTTTGAAATAAGACAGGGAGAACGCATTGTGCTTGATGGAAAGAACGGCAGTGGCAAAAGTAGCCTGTTAAAGTTGGTAGTCGGGCAGTCCATAGATTATACGGGTACAGTAACACTTGGCTCTGGGCTTGTAATTTCTTATGTGCCACAGGATACATCGTATTTATGTGGAACCCTTTCCGAGTTTGCAGAAGAAAACAACCTTGATGAAAGTTTGTTCAAGGCAATTCTTAGGAAAATGGACTTTGAGCGTGTACAGTTTGAAAAGGATATTAAAGACTTTTCTGGCGGGCAAAAGAAGAAAGTCCTAATTGCGAAAAGCCTTTGTGAAAAGGCACACTTGTATGTATGGGATGAACCGCTCAACTTTATTGATGTGTACTCACGTATGCAGATTGAACAACTCATAACGGAGTTTGCCCCGACCATGCTCCTGGTAGAACATGACAGTGTTTTTCGAGATACTGTGGCAAGTAAAATTGTGAATATCTAAATTGGTTCTTCCGCAATTTTACGTTTTTCGCTTTAATAAAAATGGAGAATGCTGATTTACACTGGCATTCCAGTATTGAAAAATTACAAAATACGGATAATTGCGTAAGAACCTCTAAATTAAAATAATTGTATGGGTTAATTCCAGCTTTACAGAGACTCAAATTCCAGTTTGTAGAATTAAGAAAATCGTAATTTGTGGAGGTAAAATATAGATGAATCAAGGTAGAATTATTGTAATCACAGGTGCGCCGGGGACAGGAAAAACTACAACGGCATCTGCTGTTGCAAAAGAATCAGATTTGGAAAAGTCTGTGCATATGCACACAGATGACTTTTATCATTATTTGAGTAAAGGGGCAATACCACCGCATTTGCCAGAATCAAATGAGCAAAATTTGATTGTCATTGAAGCGTTTTTAGAAGCTGCGAAGCGATATGCTCGTGGTGGATATGATGTAATTGTTGACGGTATTATCGGACCGTGGTTTTTAAAGCCGTGGCAAAGTCTTGTTCGGGAACATTATGAGGTGCATTATATTATTTTAAGGGCAAGTAAGGAAGAAACCTTGAAGCGAGCTGTTGAACGCTCAAAGTTAGACCGAAAGACAAATATCGAATTGGTAGAAACCATGTGGGAGCAATTTTGCAATCTGGGAATATATGAATCGAATGTTATAGATACGACCACTTATTCCATTCAAGAAACTGTTTCCGCAGTACAAGAAAAAATCGCAAGTAGGGCAGCGTTGTTGTCTTAGATTGTTTTGGTGCAATTCCAGTTTGTTAGCTTTACATCGGGTCAACTTGTCCCGAACTTTTACAACTAAATACCCGCCGCTCACACAGTGGCACACCGAGCAGGAAATCTGAAAAAGGTCTCCTGCTTTTTTTCTGCCCAAAATGAGGTGGTAAAACGCCACCCCATCCACCAATTAGCGAAAGGAGGGACACGAAATGCCTTGTCCACACAACGAAATCACGATTGTTCAGCGCAGCCAGCGGCAGTCTGCGGTTGCCGCCGCTGCTTACCAAAGCGGCGAAAAGCTGTTCTGTGAATACGACCAGCAAGTAAAGCACTACCCGGAAAAGCGTGGTATCGTCCACAATGAAATCCTGCTCCCGGCAAATGCTCCACAGGAATATGCAGACCGCAATACTTTATGGAATGCCGCCGAAGCGGTGGAAAAGCAATGGAACTCCCAGCTTGCAAGGCGGTGGGTGCTTACCATTCCCAGAGAGATACCGCCCGACCAGTACGCTGTCCTTGTACGGGAGTTTTGTGAACAGCAGTTTGTTTCCAAAGGCATGATTGCTGATTTTGCCATCCATGACCCCCATCCGCCGGGACACAATCCCCACGCCCATGTCCTGCTGACCATGCGGGCAATGGATGAACATGGAAAATGGCTTCCCAAGAGCCGCAAGGTTTATGACCTTGACGAGAATGGGGAACGGATAAAGCTGCCGTCCGGCAGGTGGAAAAGCCACAAGGAGGATACGGTGGACTGGAACGACCAGAAGTATTGTGAAATCTGGCGGCATGAATGGGAGGTTATCCAGAACCGCTATCTGGACGCCAATGACCGCCCGGAGCGTGTGGACTTGCGTTCCTATGCCAGACAGGGGCTTGATATAGTCCCCACTGTCCATGAGGGGACTGCTGTCCGGCAGATGGAAAAGCGAGGTATCCAGACGAATATCGGCAACCTGAACCGGGAAATCAGAGCCGCCAACCGCCTGATGAAGTCCATCCGGCAGCTTATCCAAAACCTCAAAGGCTGGATTACCGAGCTGGGAGAAAAACGGAAGGAGCTGCTTGCACAAAAGGCGGCGGAGGAAGCGACACTTCTTCCCAATCTGCTGATGAAGTATATGGAGATACGAAAGGAAGAACGGAAGGACTGGACAAGGGCTGGACAGAACCGGGGAACTTCACAGGACTTAAAGGCAGTCAGCGAAGCCCTGTCCTATCTCCGGCAAAAGGGGCTTTCCACTGTGGAGGACTTAGAAGCGTTTCTGGAATCTTCCGGGAAATCAGCCGCAGATTACCGCAATCAGATGAAGCCAAAGGAAGCCCGGAGCAAAGTGATTGACGGGATTCTTGCCAGCCGGACAGACTGCAAGGAATGTAAGGCTGTCTATGAGAAGTACCAGAAGATATTTTTTAAGAAAATAAAGGGGAAATTCAAACAGGAACACCCGGAGGTTGCCCGGTATGAGAAAGCCGCTGACTACCTTGCCAAGCACCCGGACGATAAGGATAAAACGAAAAATGAGTTGCAACAGGAGCAGGAAACGCTTCTCAGCGAAATCGCAGAGCTGAAAGTACCACTGACCGAGGTACAGGAGGATTTGAAGAAGCTGCGGGACATCCGCTACTGGGTACGGAAAGCCACACCCGGCACAGAGGAAAGCAAAGAGCCGCCCAAGAAGCAGCCCATCAAAGAAGTCTTGCAGGATAAGACTGACGAGAAAAAAGCACAAAGAACCGCCCCGGCACAGGAGAAACACAGACAACAGGATATGGAACTTTAACAGGCACTTGCCATTTTCAATTAGAGAATGTCAGGTGCTTTTCTTATTTTCAAGGAGGGATAGATTTGAATGTATTCGAAGCTGTGAAGCAGTCCGTCACAACAAGACAGGCTGCGGAGTATTATGGAATCCATGTAGGTCGAACGGGATGGCTTGCTGCCCGTTCCATAACGATAAAACCCCAAGCATGAAGCTGGATCGGCGTTACCATTGCTTCGGCTGCGGTGCGGATGGGGATGTGATTGATTTTGCCGCCGCCCTGTATGGGCTGGGAAAGAAAGAAGCCGCCGTACAGCTGGCACAGGACTTCGGGCTTTCCTATGAGGACTGGAAACCGCCGGGAAAGGTAAAAAAGCCCAAGACCCGGCAGAAATCCCCGGAGGAACAGTTTCAGGAAGCAAAGAATCGCTGCTTCCGTATTCTTGCCGATTATCTCCATCTGCTGATGGCATGGAGAACGGACTACGCCCCGCACTCCCCGGAGGAAGCCTTTCATCCCCGGTTTGTGGAAGCCTTACAGAAGCAAGACCAAGTGGAATATCTGCTGGATGTGCTGCTCTTTGGGGAAACGGAGGAAAAAGCGGATTTGATTACGGACTACGGAAAGGATGTGATACAGCTTGAACAGCGAATGGCAGAACTTGCAGCCGCAGACGCAGCAAGAACTAAAAAACACTATGAACGCCATGCAGCCGCCCCAGAGCGTTGAGGAAATCAAGGCGGGGCTGGAAACCACCGAGAAAGGCGGTGTCCGTCAGAGCATACGGAACTGCCTGACCGTATTCCAACGTGACCCTCTGCTTTCAGGGGCTATCGCATACAACATCCTGACTGACCGCAAGGACATCATAAAGCCCATCGGTTTTCACAGAGAAAGCACCGCCCTGAACGATACGGACATGAAGTATCTGCTTCTTTATCTGGAAGAAACCTACGGGCTTACCAATGAGAAAAAGATTGATAACGCCATCGGGATTGTGGCGAATGAAAACAAGTACCATCCCATCCGGGACTATCTCAATACCCTTGTGTGGGACGGGACAG
>NZ_QTVB01000056.1:0-10894 GCF_003435965.1 Roseburia sp. AF42-8 | reverse complement strand
ATGGAGGAGAAAAGAGTTGTAAGTAAATATTTGGAATATAGAGAAATGTACTGAAGTAAATTTGGAGGAGTTGATAAAATGCCATTAGAAGAGCAGTTCATTAAAAGAAATGGTGAGTTGCAACAGAAAGTAAAGGAAGAAATAGAAAAAGTAAAAGAGGGACAAAGTGAGAGAAATATAGTTCAGTTGCAAACTATATTGAGTGAACTTCAAACTAGTAGCAGACAGAAAAATATTATTTTGAGTTATCCTCGAATTATAATTGACTCATGGGATTATTCAGATTATTTAGGTATGGAGTTGGTGGAGTTGGCAGAATTATATAAAAAAATATAATCCTTGATATAGAAATATATTATTTGTATAAAAGGATCCGGATATGGGGAAATATCCCTGCGGAAGTTTCTTTGCACAAGCATATGATAGTCAAGATAGAGAAAATTTATTGAGTGGAGAAGGGGCGGATATATATATCAAAAATTGTCTGCGTATAGTAGCCAAAGGATTAGTTAGTAAATTTAGACGGTAAACAGGTACAAGTAGATGTATTAAGAATTGATTTTAATATCACGCCTCCATTTCATTGGAACGCTAAAAATCAAAAGATATGTTAAGTAGGATAATTTTTAAACGCATTGTTTCCATAGCACTTGGTGCTATGGAAGCAATGCGTTTCTTGTAGTTTACGCGAGTAGCAAGATGGCAGATTACACAAAAAAGGAAAAACTGCTTTGATGTTCAGAGAAAACTGTTTCGACTTTTATTCGACCAGATTAAATTAAGTTTAAAATGATATAGAAATTAATCATCTGCTAATTTTAGAAAAAGTATGCTGAAATGCCCGGAAAATAAGGAAAAATGAAAAATCAGGAGAGAAAAAAAGAGGAACAGATAAAGGGAAAATGAGGTCGAATATTTTTGGTTGACATTTACGAAAAAAAGAGAAAAAATCTATACGACAAAGACAAAAGAAAAGGGAGAGAGGATATGAAACGGAAGAAAGTAATAACTGTTCTTTTGTGCATTACGCTGCTGGGAACAAGCGGTTTTACCGGATATCGAATCGGTAAGATAAATGGAAACACTACATTACAGACAGGTAATACAGCAGTAGAAAGAACAGTGGAGTCACAGGGAGTGGCAGTGGTGAATCTGGATACCGGCATATCGGATGGTAATACACAAGTCTATTATGGGGAGCAGATCATAAATTTTCCAAATGATAATTTCATATATACCTCATTAGAAGATGCCAGAAATGGAATAGAAGAAGGGCGATATGGTGCTTATATTATAATTCCATCAGATTTTTCGGAAAATGTTGAAAGCTTAAATACAGTTCCGGCGGCATCGCAGTTACAGTATGCAGTCAGTGAAGATGTATCAGCAGATGCAAGAGAAGAACTTTTAGGTGATGTCCTTCAGTTTGGAGAACAACTGAACAGTCAGATGACATATATGTATCTATGTAACATAATGGATGAATTTCATGCGGCGCAGGATGAATCTGCAATGGTTATGAATAATGACATTACAGATAAAGAAGCAATACAGGGAATACAGGCATCTGATTTGGTAAGCATGGTTCCAGTTCCGGAATTAAAACAGCAGGAAGACACTACAATACCGTTAGATATTTCGGATTATACAGAGGAAAATGCGCAGTTGATTCAGGCAGTAGACAGTGCATATCGGGAAAATCTGTCAGATGCTTCTGCACAGTTAAGTGATTTGCGAACAGCAGGAAATGAACTGGTCAGTTCCTTAAAAGAAATATCAGAAGGCGTAGGAGAAATCAATTTACTTTCGGATGCAGACGGGCAACTTTTATATCGGGATGGGATTCGAAATCTGCAGGATACATTGCTTGCATATAACGGAGAAAAGACTGCTGAACAAAACAGCCGTCTTGCCCAGATTGCACAGATTCAAAATGTGACAGAACAACTGGATACGAATTTGCAGCAATGCATTGAAAACTATAATCAGAGAATTGAAGCAGCAGGAATACAGAACCTGAATTCCTATGGCAGAGAAATGAAGGCTCAGCTGCCGAAACTGCAATGGAAGGAAGCAGAGACAGAAGATGGAACAGTAGCATATGAACTGACCTGCAGTCAGGTAGAAGGAATGGAAGAACCGCCGGTTATTACCATTGCACTGGAACAGAATGCAATTGAAGAAAATGTAAAGAACAAGAATTATATCGACAAAATATTAAAGGCATTTCTGCTGCCGGAAGATTCAGATGGCGGGGACGGAGAAGAGGATAAAACCGGAGAAGACAAAACAGAAGAAGGCAAAACAGAAGAAGGAGAGAAAAACGAACCGGAATCAGGCGAAGGCGAAGATACTGGAGAAGAACCGGAAGCAGCGGTTACGGTAGAAAAAATATTTGAACAGTGTGATGCAGATACAGAAATCATGGAATTTCTGACAGAACAGGGGTATGCCTCTACAAAGGAATTTTTAAAGGCATATCTGGATGGAGAAGTGCCGGTTGCACAGACAGAGACGCAGCTAAAGGTAACGGGAGATGTGGATGCATTGGGAGAATATCTTAAGGCATCACTGGAACAGATTACGACAGAAGATTATACATTACCGGTATTTGAGGGAAGCTGGCAGACCGGGGATGGCAGCAGGATGGGATTTCGTGATTTGCTGAGAGACACCGGGCTTTTATGTGATGCGATGCAGACAGATGTGGCGGCACAGAAGAATGTTGATGTGGATGGCATTACGGGTCTGGTTCAGAGTGGTTGTATACAGCCATTGGCAGACCGCACAGATTTCGTGAAAAAGGAGATAGAAAATAGCCAGAAAGAAGAACAGGATGCAGTTAATTCTTATCAAAGAAGCGTAAATGGATTTCATCCAAGACAGGATACCACAGTGATGAATGACAGCGTGAGCAGCATGAGAGAAAATGCTGCACTTATGCAGCAGGAAATCAACACCAGCAATCAGTCTTATGTGGATTATGCAGATAAATTGTATCAGACTACTTCAGAAAATATATTGACATTGCAGCAGCACATGGAAGAAGCGAAAGAAACTTCCAATCAGGCAGTTACAGATGCATTGGCTTCGGCAAAGGAAGTGAAGAATACTACAAGCAGTCAGAATCAGACGGCATTGGCAGATTTTGCAGCAAAGCTTCCCTATACAAGAGTAGGAAGCATGGAATATACACAGGTATATGAATTTGTGGCACAACCAACGCAGATGCTGCAGGTCAGCGATTACCAGCGTTTAAAGGATGAGGTGGATCATACCGTATCACAGAAAAGTGTTACCGGCAGCAGGGAACAACAGAAGAGTTCACGTTGGGTGGAATATCTTTTATATGGAATATTAGGAATTCTGGCGGTGGGAATATTAGGAAGCTATGCCAGAAGTTATCACAGAAGAATCAAGGAACAGAGCAACCCGTCGAAAGACGTTGCAATATAAAGTAAAGGAGACAAAAGAAATGGCAGATGTAAACAACATCCGGATTAGTCCGGAGCAGATGGAGACAAAGGCAAATGAATTTGATGCAAGATGTGAGGAATTCCAGCAGGTAGTAAGTACCATGCGTAATATGGTTTCTACACTTTGCGATGAATGGGCAGGACAGAGCAGTCAGGCATTTTATGATCAGTTCAGTTCCTTAGAGCCTAGCTTTTCTGCAACTGCAGAATTAATTACATCCATTGCACAGCAGTTACGTGATGTATCTACATCTATGCAGAACATTGACCGTGAAATTGCCGGAAAGATTGGAGTAATGTAATAGAGAATCGGAAAGCCACATCCTGTGACTTTCCGATTCTTCTATCCCTTAAGACCATACTTTTGTCAGAAACAGGAGAAGTAAAGTGACAGATAATTCTAAAATAGAGATTAATCCTTCGGTACTGCAGAACCGGTCGCAGACTATCAGTCGCTGACGGATGTAAACGGAGCAGATGTATTTACGGATGATTATGAAGAAAAAGTAAAAGATTACCAGCAGAAGGAACAACGCAGCTATGAGGATACAAAGGAACAGGTATTTATAAAGAAAATGGATGAAAATGCCGGAAAAGAAGAGGCTGTAAAAGAACAATTATTTTTAACAACAGGAAGTCAGCAGCTGCAGCAGCAGGCAGAAGTAACCGCATCATTGGATGCGTATTGGATTCCGGCATGCGGAATTCTGCTGGCAGTGGGAATTCTGCTGTTGCTGCAATATCGGAAGAGAAGACAGGGAAGGTGGAAGAAAAATGTTGCTCACACTTACAATTATGAATCGTGAAGGAAGCTGGCAGGAAGATATACAGGTTAATCCACAGCAGAAAATAATAGATACCATGCTTATTTTAAAGGAAGCGGGAAAACTGCCACAGGAAGAGGTACAAGAAATGAAATCTGAACGCAGGGGAAGATTTCTGGACATGAATAAGAACTATGAACAGCAGAGTATTTATGATGGAGATATTCTCTGCATACAGTAGAGGCAGACAGAGGACAGAAGAAAATAAGATACGGGAGAGAAAAGATGGAAGAAAGAATAAAGAAATCAGCATTACAGGCGGAAGGCATATTTGATTATCAGAAATTAATGTATCCGGATACAGGTCTTATTGCAGTGAAAATAGAGGAAGAAGGGGAGGAACTGCTTTTAACCTATAATCTGGAAGCACTGACACCGATGACAGAGATACGAAAAGAAGATATTACCACAAGACTGGCGGTATTGGAAAATATAGAATTACTGGCAGCATGCCGGAAATCATATTACTTTACATTAGAGCCGGAAAATCTTTATTACGACAGGAATCATCTGGTCTATGTAAAACAGAGAGATATCTGCGGGGAAGACAGAGAATATGATGAACAGAAATGGATGGAAGAATATAAAGCACTCATTGGCTATGCATTACAGAAACAGTACAGTTATGCGGATTATGTACAGGGAGGAATGCAGCTTTTAAAGGGTGGCATACTGCAAAAGGTACGGCAGGTGGAATCCGTAGAAGAGCTGGTCAGACTGTTGGAACAGCGTAAGCAGGAGATAGAGACAGAACGGTCTGTGAAAATGATTTTTCTGAACCGAAGACGGTATCGTACATTGCAGGCATCGTTTGTTGTGGTATTGCTGTTGGCAATAGTACTGGCGGTCTATGCATTGGTTGATTTCATCCGTACTGAGCCATATAAGGATGCAGTAATTGCGGCAGAAAATGCCTATATTTCCGCTGATTATGTATCCTGTGTGGATGCTATGCAGGAAATATCGGTAAAAGATATGGATATATATCAGAAATATATTCTTGCCAATTCCTATGTGAGAAGTGAGAATCTGACACAGCAGCAGAAAGAGAATATTATAAGCAATCTTTCTTTAAAGGAGACGCCAGCCAGATTGGAGTACTGGATATATCTTGGAAGAAATGACATTTCAGAGGCAATTGATATTGCCATGCAGCAGTCCGATGATGAAATGCTGCTTTATGCTTATATGAAACAGAAATCCATGATAGAGACAGACAGCAGTCTCAGTGGAGAAGAGAAAACACAGGAGCTGGAGAAAATTGCACAGAAGATGCAGCCATTGATGGAAAAATACGATACCGAGGAAGAATAGCATGAAGAGAAGCTTCAGAGAACAGAGAATTTTACAATAGACGGAAAAAATGGAAATCTTGGAATTGAAGGATTTCCGGCAAGGCTATGGGTCAGGAATGATGAGGTAACAATAGAAGGTTATGAGAACATATACTGGAACGGAAGGGAAGCCGCCTGTAAAGGAAAGATAAACAATGGAGATGAATTAAGCTTTTCCCGGGGAAAAATTATCTTCCTGGAAAAAAGTGTACAGGTGGAATGCGAAGATACGGTGAATATCAATACCGATGGATTATTGGAACTGGAAGAAAAAGAAATTCCATTTGAAGGATATCCGAAGTATAAACGTTCTCCTCGAATCATTAAAAGAATACCGGATTTGGAAATTAGTCTGACCAGCCCAAAAGAACAGCAGAATGGAAAGAAAGAGAGTCTGGTACAACTTATTGTGCCGCCTCTTGTGATGCTGTGTGTGACAGTAGGAATCAGTATTTTAATGAAGCGTGGTTTATATGTGCTGATGTCAGCAGCAGGCACAGTGATGACAACAATATTTACGGTGGTTAAATATATAACAGACCGTAAGGAAGGTCAGGAGAATAAAAGGCTCCGGGAGAAAACATATCGGGAATATCTGTTAAAGAAAAGAAAGGAAATATATGCAGCATATCAGAATGAAGAAGAGGCAAATCACTATAATTATCCGGAGGTAAAGGAGCTTGCCCGGATGGTTGGGCAGTACAGTCCAAGAATCTATGAGAGAAGCTCTAATGATGATGATTTCCTGAATGTATCTTTGGGACAGGTAATGGCAGATTGTCATTTCCGTATTCGCCTTTCTACGGATGAATTAAAGGATAAACCGGATGAGCTGGAACTGGAAGCACAGGAATTGAAGCGGGAATTTTCAAAGATGAAACAGCCTGTTGTAGTAGATTTAAAGAAAGCACATCTGGGACTGGTGGGAGAGAAAAGCGTTATTCATGAGCAATTGAAATTACTTGTGGCGCAGCTTACTTTTTTTCAGAGTTATCATGACCTTGAAATCGTAACAATTTATAATAACAGATTTGATGCTGATTTCCAGTGGATGCGTTGGTATCCACATTTACGGATACATGCGGTAAATGTAGTGGGAACTGTAAATTCAGAGCGGAAGAGAGACCAGATTCTTGGAAGCCTGCATCAGATGATTAAGAACCGGAAAAACAAATTAGAAGAAAGTAAGAAGGAAAGCCGTTTTCTGCCGCATCTTATATTTATTATAGATGAGCCAAAGTTAATTATGGACCATTCTATTATGGAATATCTGGATAAAGAAGGGGATAACCTTGGATTTTCTATTATTTACACCACAAATATGAGAGCAAATCTGCCTGAGAATATCGGTACAATAGTTATGCTTCATAATTCCGGTCAGGCAACACTTCTGATGGAAGAGAAGGAAGAGAAAAATCTTTCCTTTGAATTGTCAGATACCAGCGGTATAAATTTGGAATGGATGGCAAGAAATTTAAGTACACTGGAGCATATGCAGGGAATCAGTGCACAGATACCGGAGAGTATTACATTTTTTGAAATGTATCAGGTGGAGCATCCGGAGGAACTGGATATTGCAAAACGATGGAAGAAAAATCATGCAGCAAAGTCCCTGGCTGTTCCGCTTGGGGTAAGAGCCAAGGAAGATTATGTCAATCTTAATCTGCATGAAAAAGCCCATGGTCCCCATGGACTTGTAGCAGGAACGACAGGTTCCGGTAAATCGGAAATTATCCAGTCTTATATACTGTCTCTGGCAGTCAATTATCATCCGTATGAGGTGGCATTTTTACTGATTGATTATAAAGGTGGTGGAATGGCAGGATTATTCCGGAATCTGCCGCATCTGCTGGGAACAATCACCAATCTGGATGGAGCACAGAGTATGCGTGCCATGGCATCAATTAAGAGTGAACTGGCAAGAAGACAGAAAATATTCAGCAGCTATGATGTGAATCATATCAATGCATATCATAAGCTGTTCCAGAATGGAGAGGCAAAGGAACCACTGCCGCATTTATTCATTATCAGTGATGAGTTTGCAGAGCTGAAAAAGGAACAGCCGGATTTTATGACGGAACTGGTATCGGCGGCGCGAATCGGACGAAGCCTTGGTGTGCATCTGATACTGGCAACACAGAAACCAACCGGAGTTGTAGATGACCAGATCTGGACAAACTCCAAGTTTAAACTGGCACTTATGGTACAGAATGAGGCAGACAGTAAAGAAATATTAAAGACACCGGATGCCGCCAATATTACAATCCCCGGAAGAGCTTATCTTCAGGTTGGAAATAATGAAATCTATGAATTATTCCAGTCGGCATGGAGTGGAGCTTCTTATGTAAGTGAAAAGGAAGAGGAAAAAGTAGATGACAGAGTTTATCTGGTGAATGACCTTGGACAGGGTGAACTGATAAATGAAGATTTAAGTGATGAACATGCTTCCGGCGGCAATATGATGACGCAGCTGGATGCTACGGTAGATTATATCCACAGAGTATATGAGGCAATGGATACCGTGGAAGTAAAACGGCCGTGGATGCCACCGTTGCCGGAACAGATTGTATCGGACCAGCAGGCAGAGAAAGGAAATGCATTAAATCTGATTGCACGGATTGGAAAGATAGATATTCCGGAAGAACAGCAGCAGGTGGAGTACCAGCTTGATTTTGCCACAGACGGAAATCTCTTATATATTGCTTCCGCAGGTTATGGAAAAACAGCATTTCTTACAACCGTGTTGTTGTCACTGGCAATGCATAACCGGGTAGAGAATCTGAACTTCTATATATTGGATTTTGGAAACAGTGGATTGATTCCATTGAACCGCCTGCATCATACGGCAGACTATATCAGTTTTGATGATACAGAACGATTCCGTAAATTCTGCAATCTTATACAGGCAGAGATAAAACGGCGTAAAAAATTACTGGCAGAACGGATGGTACAGAATTTTGAAGTATACAATCAGGTGGCAGAAAAGACATTAAAAGCAATAGTAATTGCTATTGACAATTATGATGTGGTCAAAGAACTGGGATATGAAGCGGAAGAATTTTTCCAGAAATTATCCAGAGATGGTACCGGACTTGGCATATATATGGCAGCAACAGCAACACGAAGTAATGCCATGAAGTATTCTACATATAACAATTTTAAGAATAAAGTGGCAGGTTATCTTTTCGATGAATCAGACTTGCATGTAATTGTGGGACGAAGTTCTTATTCACAGTCAGAGATAAAGGGACGGACACTTATAAAATACAATGGACTGGTAAGTGTCATGCAGGTCTATGTCATGACTGCATTTACAGATGAACTGGAGTATAACCAGGGTATAGAAGCCTGTATTGAGCAGATAAATGCATGCTATCCGGATACTGTAGCACCGAGAATCCCGGTATTGCCGGATGAGTTAAATATCAGAACATTTATGGAAATGATAAAGAAACAGCATACAGCAGAAGAAAACGCTGCAGAGAAGGCAATCTGGCTGGGACTGAATAAAGAGAGTGTATTGCCGGAATGTATTCCGGCAGGTCTTACAACACCATTTGTAATTCTGGGTGAGACTGCAAGAGGAAAGACGAATGCATTAAAGGTTATTTTAGAACAGATAACAGGAAGAGGAAAAGTATATTTATTAGACTCGAAAGATATGGAACTATATCATTACAGGTCCGGAGATGAGATTCATTATATCGGAGCAGATGGAATAGATGCGTTTCTTATGGAACTGGGGGGACTGGTGACTGCACGAAATCAGCAGCTGCAGCAGAAGATGAAGGAACATCCGGAACAGTTACCACGCCGTCTGGTTCAGGAACTGGATGCATGTTATGTCGTGGTAGATGAGTGGGATGACTTTGTAGAGGCAACGAAATTAAAAGCTGTATTGTTGGCACCGATATTGAGTGGGGCATTGTCCAGTGGAATCCGATTTATTCTTACAGCCAATTCCGGTAAATTAAAAGGATTTGATGAGATTACCAAATTTGCAAAAGCAACTACGGATGGTCTGCTGGTGGGCAACCCTGGTTCTACAGGAATTTTTGGAACAGTTGCAGCAAAGGAATTGCCGCAGTTAAGTGATGGTCTGCTTTTCCATAATGGAGCATATGTGCGTATCCGCATACCGAAATGTGAAGACAGAGAAGAATAAAGAAAAATAAGCAGGAGGATAAAAAGATGGAACAGGAAAATATAGAGTTTTTGCCGTTAGGAAGTATTGTGCAGCTTAAAGGTGGCGTAAAGAAAATTATGATTATAGCAAGAGGTGCATTTGCAGTAGTCAAAGGTGAAAAAAGATATTTTGATTATGGAGCGTGTACCTATCCGGAAGGGGTTATAGGAGATGCACTGTTATATTTTCAGCATAAGGATATTCAGAAAATAGTATATCGCGGTTATGAGGATGAAGACGAGAAGCTGATGCAGGAAAATATTAAAAACAATCTGAGTGTGCTGCAGGAGCAGCTGCTGAAGAAAGAACAGGAAGCATAAGAAGGCGTCGGAGAGATGAGGAGGAAAGGATAAATGTCGAAGACGAAGAAAAGCTCTTCCGGCAGTAAAGGAAGTTCAACAACAAAGAAGAGTACAACCAGTACAGCGGAGATTAATCAGGTAAAACAGCAGTTAAACACAGTAAAGAGCAGTTTGCAGTTAGAAAGCAGCAGTCTGGCTCCCATGGAGGGGACACTTAATACATTAAAGGAACTGAAAACGAGACTTGAGACAGCCATAGATACGCTGAGAAACCAGAAGGATGGTATTGAGGATAAATATACATTAGACAGTGGCTGGCGTGGAGATTTATATAATGCATCAATTTCTGCCTCCAGTGCATTGAAAACAGAATACGGAAATGTCTGTACCAATCTGGGATATGATCTGGATGCACTTTGTGATGAGATTACAAGAAGAGAGAATGAAATCTACAATAAGAATGAGTATATCGGCAAGCTGCAGAGCAGTTGGAACAGTCTTTGCAACTGGCTGGAAAAACATACTAATTAGGAGGGCATCATTATGCTGATAAAATTAGATACCAATGTTTATACATCAAAGGTACATTCTTTTTCGACGGTATCCGGTGAGGTAGAAGGAAAGCAGCTTACAGTTCCGGATTTAAATGTATCAATGGATGCCATGACAGCGTACCGGGCAGGCTTTTCACAGTTAATTGGTCTGATGAGTTATTATCAGAGCCTCCTGACGCAGGATGCCGGGAAGCTTCTCACACTGCGTGATGAACTGG
>NZ_QTVB01000055.1:0-11044 GCF_003435965.1 Roseburia sp. AF42-8 | reverse complement strand
TTAAATGCTTATGAATTAAGGGTTGCAGAAGGTTATTCACTTATTAACATCCCCTAAGAATAAGACGTTTAATTTCTTTTAAATATTATATTTATATATGTCGAAAGGAGTTATGAACAACTTATTAACATCCCCTAAGAATAAGACGTTTAATTTCTTTTAAATATTATATTTATATATGTCGAAAGGAGTTATGAACAACATGAAAATCATCTGTTCAAAATCAAATTTACTTTATGGTGTAAACATTGTTTCCAAAGCCGTACCAACCAGAACGACCATGGCTATCTTAGAATGTATCTTAATAGATGCTTCTGCCGGTGAGATTAAATTAACTGCCAATGATATGGAACTTGGAATCGAAACAAAAATAGAAGGAGAGATTGAAGAAAGAGGAATTATCGCATTAGATGCAAAAGTTTTTTCTGATATCGTAAGAAAGCTTCCTGACAATGAAGTTGTAATCGAAACAGACTCTTCCTTTAAGACAACCATTACCTGTGAAAAAGCAAAATTCAATATCATTGGAAAATCCGGTGAAGATTTTTCTTATATTCCATATATTGAAAGAAATGAAGAAATCAGCATTTCACAGTTTACTTTAAAAGAAGTAATCCGCCAGACAATCTTTTCTATTGCAGATAATGATAATAATAAGCTGATGACAGGAGAATTATTTGAAATCAATGAGAACAGCTTAAAGGTTGTATCACTGGATGGCCACCGTATTTCAATCCGTAATATAGAACTGAAAAATAATTATGAGCATAAGAAAGTGGTTGTTCCTGGAAAGACTTTACAGGAAATCAGCAAGATTCTCCCGGGAAATGCTGACGAAGATGTCAGCATGTATTTATCAGACAATCATATTGTATTTGAATTTGGCAATACCACCGTTGTTTCCCGTCTGATTGAAGGCGAGTATTTTAAGATTGAACAGATGCTTTCTTCTGATTATGAGACAAAGGTTAAGATTAACAAACGTGAATTATTAGACTGTATCGACCGTGCTACCCTTTTAGTAAAAGAGGGAGATAAGAAGCCGATTATCATGAATATAACAGATGATAAGATGGAATTAAAAATCAATTCTTTCATTGGTTCCATGAATGAAGAAATTGATATTACCAAAGATGGAAAAGATATTTTAATTGGATTCAATCCGAAATTCTTTATCGATGCCCTTCGTGTCATTGATGAAGAAGAAGTAACCCTTTATATGGTAAATCCAAAGGCACCATGTTTTATCCGGGATGAAAATGAGACCTTTATCTATCTGATTCTTCCGGTAAACTTTAATGCAGCTGCAAACTAGGATTTGCAGAGGCAGGAAGAGAGGCAATCATGCAGGAAATTAAGCTGCGGGATGAATATATTAAGCTGGGACAGGCGTTAAAAGCTGCCGGAGTCGTAGACTCCGGAGTCACTGCCAAGCTTGTAATATTAGATGAAAAAGTTAAGGTAAATGGCGAAGTTGAAGTACAGCGTGGCAAGAAATTATATGATGGAGATGTAGTGGAAGCTTTGGGCGAAACCATAAAGATTGTAAAATGATAATAAAGTCCATTGAACTTAAGAATTTCCGTAATTATGAAGAGTTAAATCTGAATCTTGACGGTGGAACCAATATTTTATATGGGGACAATGCCCAGGGAAAGACCAATATATTAGAATCCATTTATGTCAGCGGAACAACGAAATCCCATAAGGGAAGCCGCGATAAAGAAATGATTCGTTTTGGTGAAAATGAGGCACATATCCGTACTATGGTAGAAAAAAATCAGATGAGTTATCAGATTGATATGCATCTGAAGAAGAACCGTTCCAAGGGAATTGCCATTAATGGTGTGCCAATCCGCAAGGCAAGTGAGCTTTTCGGTGTGCTGAATATGGTATTTTTCTCACCGGAGGATTTAAATATTATCAAAAATGGTCCTTCCGAGCGCAGAAGATTTTTAGATTCGGAAATCTGCCAGCTGGATAAAATTTATCTTTCTGATTTAACCAAGTATAATAAAGTTTTAAATCAGCGCAATAAGCTGTTAAAAGATATGGTATTTCATCCGGATTTGGAAAATACGTTATCCGTGTGGGATATGCAGCTCATTTCTTACGGCAGGCGGATTATCAGCGGCGCCGGAGATTTGTAGAAGAATTAAATGAAATTGTCCGGGGCATCCATGAAAGCATTTCCGGTGGCAGGGAGCAGCTGACGCTGACGTATGAGCCGGATATCGAAGAAGCTTTTTTTGAAGATGAATTAAACCGGGCGAAGGAAAAGGACAGAAAATACTGCAGTACCTCCGTGGGACCCCACAGAGATGATATTTCCTTTTTTATCGGAGATATCGATATCCGTAAATTCGGTTCCCAGGGACAGCAGAGAACTTCTGCTTTATCACTGAAATTATCAGAGATAGAGCTGGTGAAAAGATGTATTCATGATACACCGGTACTTCTTTTAGATGATGTACTTTCCGAACTGGACAGTAACAGGCAGAATTATCTGCTTAACAGTATACATGATATTCAGACGGTCATTACCTGTACCGGTCTGGATGAATTTGTAAGAAACCGCTTCCAGATTGATAAAATATTTGAAGTCATAAGCGGAACAGTAAGTGAAAAAAATGAAATGTAAAATAATCCGTGAATAGGAGGAATACAGATGAGTACGGAATACGGAGCAGACCAAATTCAGATTTTGGAAGGTTTGGAAGCAGTAAGAAAGAGACCTGGAATGTATATTGGAAGTACCTCTGTGAGAGGACTTCACCATCTGGTATATGAAATTGTGGATAACTCTGTCGACGAAGCACTGGCAGGTTAT
The DNA here is from genome assembly GCF_003435965.1 of Roseburia sp. AF42-8. NCBI lineage: Bacteria > Bacillati > Bacillota > Clostridia > Lachnospirales > Lachnospiraceae > Roseburia > Roseburia sp. AF42-8. Next base: position 8,214 of record NZ_QTVB01000055.1, on the reverse strand, counting down.
TGTACCCATATTATCGTTACGATTAATAAAGACAATTCCATTACCGTAGAAGATGACGGACGTGGAATTCCGGTAGGAATTAACCACAAAGCAGGTATTCCTGCGGTAGAAGTAGTATTTACTGTATTGCATGCCGGCGGAAAATTCGGCGGTGGAGGATATAAGGTATCCGGTGGATTACATGGTGTAGGAGCATCCGTTGTAAATGCACTTTCTAACTGGCTGGAAGTACAGATTTTCCACGATGGAAAGATTTATAAACAACGTTATGAACGTGGACATACCATGTATCCACTGAAGGAAGTCGGAAAATGTGATATAAATAAAACCGGTACTACTGTAACCTTTTCTCCGGACGGAAGCATTTTCGAAGAAACCGTATATGATTTTGATACATTAAAGCAGCGTTTAAGAGAGACTGCATTCCTGACAAAGAATCTTAGGATTACACTTCGTGATGACAGGGAAGAGCCTGTAAAAGAACGGGTATTCCATTATGAAGGCGGTATTAAGGAATTTGTAACTTACTTAAATAAGAGCAAGGAAGCATTGTATCCGGAGGTTATTTATTGTGAAGGTGAGAAAAACGGGGTTCTTGTTGAAGTTGCTATGCAGCATAACGATGCATATAACGAAGCTACGTACAGCTTTGTCAATAACATCATCACGCCGGAGGGTGGAACACATCTGGCAGGTTTCCGTAATGCGCTTACCAAAACTTTTAATGAATATGCGCGGGCAAATAAGATTTTAAAGGATTCTGAGCCGGCACTTTTCGGTGATGATATCCGTGAAGGTTTAACTGCTATTGTAAGTATTAAGATTGAAGAGCCTCAGTTTGAGGGACAGACCAAGCAGAAGCTTGGTAACAGTGAAGCAAGAGGAGCCGTAGACAGCGTAGTAAGTGAGCAGCTTACATACTTTTTAGAGCAGAATCCTCAGGTTGCAAAGACCATTTGTGAAAAATCACTTCTGGCACAGCGTGCAAGAGAGGCAGCGAGAAAAGCAAGAGATTTAACCAGAAGAAAGACTGCATTAGAAGGAACCTCACTTCCTGGAAAATTAGCAGACTGTTCTGATAAAGATCCGAAAAACTGCGAAATTTTCATCGTCGAGGGAGATTCCGCCGGCGGTTCCGCAAAGACTGCAAGAAGCCGTGCAACCCAGGCAATTCTTCCACTTCGTGGAAAGATTTTGAATGTAGAGAAAGCAAGACTTGATAAAATTTACGGAAATGCTGAGATTAAAGCCATGATTACTGCATTTGGTACCGGTATTCATGAAGATTTTAATATCAGTAAATTAAGATATCATAAGATTATTATCATGACCGATGCCGATGTGGATGGTGCCCATATCAGTACCCTGATGCTTACTTTCATTTATCGTTTCATGCCGGAATTAATCAAACAGGGCTATGTATATCTGGCACAGCCTCCACTTTATAAGATTGAGAAAAATAAAAATGTCTGGTATGCCTACAGCGATGAACAGCTCAACAATATCTTAAAAGAGATTGGACGAGACGGTAATAACAAGATTCAGCGATACAAAGGATTAGGAGAAATGGATGCCGAGCAGCTTTGGGAGACAACCATGGATCCTGAGAAGAGAATCTTACGTCGTGTTGTAATGGATGAAGAAGAAGCATCTGAAATTGATGTAACATTCAACACCTTAATGGGTGATAAAGTAGAACCAAGACGTGATTTTATTGAAGCAAATGCGAAGTATGTCCAAAACCTGGATATCTAGGAGGAAAAATAGATGGATGACAAGATATTTGACCAGATACATGACGTAGACTTAAAGAAAACGATGGAAACATCTTATATAGACTATGCCATGAGTGTAATTGCAGCCCGGGCTTTGCCGGATGTAAGGGATGGTCTGAAACCGGTACAGAGACGTGTACTGTTTTCCATGATAGAGTTGAATAACGGTCCGGATAAGCCACATAGAAAATGTGCCCGTATCGTCGGAGATACCATGGGTAAATATCACCCACACGGAGACAGTTCAATCTATGGAGCATTGGTAAATATGGCACAGGACTGGTCTACCAGATATCCATTGGTAGATGGTCATGGTAACTTCGGTTCCGTAGACGGTGATGGGGCTGCGGCAATGCGATATACGGAAGCAAGACTTTCAAAGATTTCCATGGAAATGCTTGCTGATATTAATAAAGATACCGTTGATTTCATGCCAAACTTTGATGAGACCGAGAAAGAGCCTATTGTACTGCCATCAAGATTTCCAAATCTTTTAGTAAATGGTACAACTGGTATTGCGGTAGGTATGGCAACCAATATTCCGCCACATAACTTAAGAGAAGTTATCAATGCAGTAGTAAAAATCATTGATAATGAAGTAGAGCAGGATCGTGGAACCGATATTGAAGAGTTATTAGATATTGTAAAAGGACCTGATTTTCCAACCGGTGGAATGATTCTTGGTACAACCGGAATCAACGAAGCATACCGTACCGGCCGTGGAAAGATTCGTGTCCGTGCAGTTACCAATATTGAGCCGATGAACAATGGAAAGAACCGTATTATTGTGACGGAGCTTCCATATATGGTAAATAAAGCCAGACTCATCGAAAAGATTGCAGAGCTGGTAAGAGATAAGAAAATTGACGGAATCACAGATTTACGTGATGAATCAGACCGTCAGGGTATGAGAATCTGTATTGAGCTGCGTCGTGATGTAAATCCAAACGTAGTATTAAATCTGTTATATAAACATACCCAGTTACAGGACACCTTTGGTGTTATTATGCTGGCACTGGTAAATAATCAGCCGAAAGTCTTAAATCTTCTTGATATGTTAAACTACTATCTGATGCATCAGAAGGAAGTTGTAACAAGAAGAACGAAATATGATTTAAACAAGGCAGAAGAAAGAGCTCATCTGTTAGAGGGTTTACTGATTGCCTTAGACCATATTGATGAAGTAATTTCCATTATCCGTGGAAGTAAGACAACACCGGAAGCAAAAGAAAAATTAATGAACCGCTTCGGACTCAGCGATGCACAGGCACAGGCTATTGTAGATATGCGTCTGCGTGCACTGACCGGTCTGGAACGTGAGAAGATTGAAAATGAATATAAGGAATTAGTAGCAAGAATCGCAGAATTAAAAGCAATCCTTGCAGATGAGAAGAAACTTCTTGGTGTCATCAGAGAAGAAATTCTTCTGATTGCAGATAAATATGGAGACGAAAGAAGAACATCTATCGGATTTGACGAATATGACATTTCCATGGAAGATCTGATTCCGGTAACCAATACGGTAATCACCATGACAAAATTAGGATATATCAAGCGCATGAGCGTAGATAATTTCCGCAGCCAGCATCGTGGTGGTAAAGGAATTAAGGGAATGGAGACCATTGAGAACGATTATATCGAAGAACTTCTCATGACAACCTCCCATCATTATCTGATGTTCTTTACCAACAGCGGAAAAGTATATCGTATGAAAGCATACGAGATTCCGGAGGCAGGAAGAACAGCCAGAGGAACTGCGATTATTAATCTGCTTCAGCTTCAGCCGGGTGAGAAAATCACCGCAGTTATTCCGATTAAGGAATACAAAGAAGGTGAATACCTCTTTATGGCAACCAAGAATGGTATTGTGAAGAAGACACCAATCTGCGAATATGCAAATGTCCGTAAGACAGGACTTGCAGCAATCAACCTTCGTGATGATGATGAACTGATTGAAGTAAAGAAGACAGATAACAATAAAGATATCATCTTAGTAACTAAATATGGCCAGTGTATCCGTTTCCATGAAACAGATGTAAGAAGCACTGGTCGTGTATCCATGGGTGTTATCGGTATGAATTTAGCAGACAGCGATGAAGTCGTAGGAATGCAGTTAAATACCCAGGGTGATGCACTGATGATTGTATCTGAAAAAGGTCTTGGAAAATGCACCCTGATGTCTGAATTCTCACCACAGAACCGTGGCGGTAAAGGCGTGAAGTGCTACAAGATTACCGAGAAGACCGGTAATATCATCGGTGTCAAAGCCGTAAATCAGGATAACGAAATAATGCTGATTACCACAGAAGGAATCATCATTCGGATTCCGGTAAATGGAACAGCACTTTTGGGCAGAGTAACATCCGGAGTAAAACTGATTAATGTAAATGACGGAGTAACTGTAGCCAGCATGGCTAAGGTAAAAGAAGATAAATCCATTATGGAAAATGATATTCCGGAGCCGAAACAGCCAGAAGGTGTTATTGTAGAAGAAGATGAAGATGCATCAGCATCGGAGGAAGAGCTGATATCCAAGGAGCTTGGTGAATTAATTAACCGCGCAGAGCAGGATAGCGAAGAAGAATAAAAAACTTTATAAAAAAGAGGGCGGAATCACTGTATCATGATTTCGCCCTTTCAAAAAATAATGGGGGATTAAAGATGCCACAGACATTTTATGAAGTACTATGGATTTTTATTATTTATGCATTTATTGGATGGTGCAGCGAAGTATCCTATGCAGCATTGGATAGGGGAATCTTTGTAAACAGGGGATTTTTGAACGGACCGTATTGTCCAATTTACGGATGTGGAGTATTAATTGTGGTTGTGTTACTGACACCATTAAAGAAAAATTTACTGATACTATATTTAGGTTCCTTCCTTTTGACATCAGTTTTGGAATTTATAACAGGATTCGTAATGGAAAAAGTATTTCATAATAAATGGTGGGATTACTCGGATAAACCTTTAATATAATGGGATATGTATGTCTGAAATTTTCAATTTTATGGGGATTGGCATGTACCTTTATTATGCTGATTATTCATCCGATTATTTACGGATTCATTCATCTGATACCGCATATTGTGGGGGTGGTATTACTTATAATTATAATGACCGGATTTGCCATTGACGTAGTAGTAACGGTATCTACTATTGTGAAGTTCAACCGCAGGTTAAAGGTAATGGATGATATTGCAGCAAAAATTAAAGTATTGTCCAACCAGATTGGTGAAAATATTTATGAAAATGTAGAAGAAGCACTGGAAAAATCTGTAGAATTTAAAGAAGGGCATGCAGAACAGATAGAAAAACTAGAAAATCTGCGTCATAAATATGATGAACTTTTATCCAAAAAGAATGCAGTATCCAGCCGTCTGATGAAAGCATTCCCGGATATGAAATCAAAACATCATAACGAGATTTTGCAGAAATTAAAGAAAATCAATATAAGAAAGTAGGAAAATATGAAACCGAAAATAAAAACAGGGATAAGCGCAATCATGATAATAGGATGGATATTTGCAGGGCTGGGTTCTGTCTTTTTAATAATGGGAATCCTTTTTCTGACACAGTCCGGTAAAGAGGAAGCCTTTAAAATGTTAGGACTCATCTTTGGCGGAACCGGACTATTCTTTTTCCTGATTGGTGTCATTTTTTTGATATTGCATTACAATAATAAAAGCAGCTTAAAGAAAATTGTAGATAACGGCTATTACATTATGGCAGAAATTTCAAATATAGATATGAATTATAATGTAAACGTAATGGCAGATGCCTTATGTGATATATGCCAGATATCAGGATATGAATGGCTGCATCCATACATTTCACAGCCGCAACATTTTCTTTTATCCGGCGGGAATGATGAAAAATAATATGGTAAAAATTTATACAAGACCGGATAATTTTAAAAAATACTATATGGATATCGATGAGATTTTACCGGAAGTACAGATGCATTAAAGGAGACAGAAATGATAAGAACAGTAAAAACAAGTGAAATAACAGAAAATATCAAAGAAATGTGCATTGAAGCAAATTATTATTTATCCAGGGATATGGATGCAGCAATGAAAAATGCGGCTGCAACGGAAGAATCTGAACTAGGACAGAAAATATTAAATCAGTTACAGGATAATCTTGAAATTGCAGATAAAGAGCAGATTCCGATTTGTCAGGATACCGGAATGGCAGTGGTATTTATTGAAGTTGGACAGGATGTTCATTTTGAAGGAGAATCCATTGAAGATGCCATTAATGAAGGAGTACGTCAGGGATATGTAGAAGGATATCTTAGAAAATCCGTAGTAGGTGATCCACTAATCCGTGAAAATACCAAAGATAATACACCTGCAGTCATTCATTATTCCATCGTACCGGGAGATAAAGTAAAAATTACAGTTGCTCCAAAGGGATTTGGAAGTGAAAATATGAGCCGCGTCTTCATGTTGAAGCCTGCAGAAGGAATCGAAGGTGTTAAAAATGCCATCATGACTGCAGTAGCTGATGCAGGTCCAAATGCCTGCCCGCCAATGGTAGTAGGCGTTGGAATCGGAGGCACCTTTGAAAAATGTGCGATTCTTGCAAAAAAAGCATTAACCAGAAGCGTAGATTCCTATTCTGAAATACCTTATGTAAAAAATCTGGAAATAGAAATGTTAGATAAAATTAATAAGTTAGGCATCGGACCGGGCGGATTAGGCGGAACAACTACAGCTTTAAAGGTAAACATCAATACATACCCGACACATATCGCAGGACTTCCGGTGGCAGTGAACATCTGCTGTCATGTAAACAGACATGTGGTAAGGGAGATTTAAAATGAACACAATTGTAATAGAAGGAAAAGAATATCATTAAAATGGCACATCAGGAAAATAGAGAAGAAATACTGTCTTTATACCAGAGTGCCATGGGAACAGAAGGCTGCACCTGGGATGAAACATATCCAAGCCGGGAGACCATTGCAAAAGATTTTGCAAATCAGGCATTATTTATAATAGAAGATAATGCCCATAAAATAGCCGGAGCAATTTCAATTGATGAAGATACGGAAGTAAATGCATTAACCTGCTGGTCGAAGCAGTTAGAGCCATCCGCGGAGCTGGCTCGTCTTGTCATAAGAGAGGCAGAACAGAATCATGGACTGGCACGCATTATGATTCAAAAGACCATGGAAGAATTAAAAAAAAGTGGCATGAAAGGTGTGCATTTTCTGGTAAGTAAGACAAATGAAAGGGCAATGCGTTCCTATCAGAAATTGAATTTTACAAAATGTGGTGAATCGGATCTTTATGGAGAAGACTGGTGGTGCTACGAAAAGGCATTATAATAGATTTATTATAAAAGCTGGTAAATATCATTATTTATTATAGAAAGAACAGGTGATAGAATGGATAAATATATTACAACACCGATAACAGAAGAAAAGACAGCAGAGCTTCATGCAGGAGATTATGTATACATAACAGGAACGATTTATGTGGCAAGAGATGCAGCTCACAAGAGAATGATGGAAGTCTTAGAAAGAGGAGAAGAACTTCCGATAGACATTTTAGATTCCACAATCTATTATATGGGACCATCACCGGCAAGAGAGGGAAGACCAATCGGTTCCGCAGGTCCGACCACTGCAACCCGTATGGATAAGTATGCACCAACCCTATTGGATTTGGGTGAAAAGGCAATGATTGGAAAAGGAAAACGTTCCAAAGGAGTCATAGATGCCATCATCCGTAATAAGGCAGTGTACTTTGCAGCAATCGGCGGGGCAGGCGCGCTTCTTTCTAAATGTATTACCAAATCAGAAATTGTCTGTTATGAAGATTTGGGAGCGGAAGCCATCCGCAAGCTGGAAGTAAAAGACTTCCCGGTAATAGTTGTGATAGACAGAGATGGCAATAACCTCTATGAAACAGCAATAGAAAAATATAAGAAAATCCAGCTTTAAAATGCTCTAAAAAAATAAGTGAAAAATAATTTGAATTTGTGATTGACAAAGTGAAATAGTTTTAGTATTATTATCTATGCGTCATGTACGCAGACAACATCATATTTATTTGGAAAGTTCAGATATGGAGAAATACTCAAGAGGCTGAAGAGGCGCCCCTGCTAAGGGTGTAGGTCGGGCAACCGGCGCGAGGGTTCAAATCCCTCTTTCTCCGCTTTTTCCAAAGATAAAGAAATTTATTTTTTTTGGAAAAAGTTGTTGACAGATAAGAAATAAGATGTTATACTAAATGAGTTGTGTCTGAGAGATACAATAAAGAACCTTGATAACTGAACAGTGAAATAACCTTGAAAGATTTTGAGAAAACGTAATCAAAAGATTACAAAATCATTCAGGACAGCATCTCTATTCAATAGAAGAATGCGACCTAAAACAGTAAACTTTAGGATATTTAGCCAAGCTAGATTTCTGAAAGGACAAACA
>NZ_QTVB01000054.1:0-11240 GCF_003435965.1 Roseburia sp. AF42-8 | reverse complement strand
ATAAGTTGGAAAAAATATATCCAGAATTAGTTGGTTCAGAAATAGAAGTGGTTGATAATAATGAAAAAGATCTGTATTACTATTTCTCAATATCCACGCATCAAATAGGGGTATTTAGCACAGCTATTTATGAAGGAATGGCATTTGGTGTGAAAACAATTATATATAAGGCATATCGGTATGAAACAATGAAAGACATTATTGAAGCTGGTTATGCTAAACTTGCTGATGATGGAAATTCTGTGCTAAATGAAATCATGAACAAGGAAGAACAAAAAGTCCCAACAGAGATGATATGGAAGTCTAATGCATTGAGTAATCTGAAGAAAGAACTGATGGGGTAATATATCAAAATATTAGATTGGAAAGAGAGGAAGGACAATGGTCTTGGCAGTAATACCGGCTCGTGGCGGCTCAAAAGGAATACCACGGAAAAATGTCCGTTTGATGAATGGAAAACCACTTATTTATTATGCAATTCATAATGCAAAGAATTGTCCGAGCATTGATGATGTTGTAGTTTCATCGGATGATGAAGAGATTTTGAAAATAGCTTCTTCTTATGGTGTAGAGACCATGACCAGAGATAGTGAACTGGCAAAGGATGCCGTGACATTAGACCCGGTTATCTATGATGCAGTCTGCACTATGGAAAAGAAGAAAGGGATTCAGTATGATGTGGTAATTACCTTACAGGTAACATCACCGTTACTTTCTTCTGATACCTTGGACAAGGCGTTGGAAAGCTTTTTGGCTTCTTCCGATGATACTTATATCAGTGTGGTAAATAAGCCACATTTATCCTGGACGAAGAAGGATGGCTGCTATGTACCGAATTATGAGAAACGTCTGAACCGTCAGCAGTTACCGCCGAACTATCTTGAGACAGGTGCATTTCTGATTACAAGAAGAGAATGTATGGAGGTAAACAGCCGTATTGGAAAGAAGGTTTCTGTCTATGAGATGCCGGAGCGTGAGGCGGTGGATATTGATGCAGCTTCCGACTGGGTATTGTGTGAGCATGAACTGAAAAAGAAACGGATTATTCTTCGGGCAGACGGATACAAAGAGCTTGGAATGGGACATATTTATCATTGTCTGACACTGGCATATAATCTGACTGGACAGGAGCTTCTCTTTGTAACAAAAGAGCAGCATGAGCCGGGACTGAAGAAACTGCAGGAAGCAAATATGCCGGTACATACCATTAAGAGTGACGAAGAATTCATGGAATTCGTGCAGGAATGGAAGCCGGATGTTGTAGTAAATGACTGCCTGAATACCGAAGCAGATTATATCAAAGAATTAAAAAAATATGTGAAACGTGTCGTAACCATAGAAGACCTTGGAGAGGGCGCCGATTTTGCAGATGCAGTGATCAATGCGCTGTATGAAGACCATACCAGAGGAGATAATTATTATTGGGGAGCCAATTATGTATGCCTCCGGGATGAATTTTTCTGTGCTGCACCATCTGTATTTCATGAGCAGGTGCAGAATGTAGTGGTTATCTTCGGTGGAACAGACCCATCGAACTTTACCAAGAGAATCTATGAAATGGCAAAACGGATTCATAAGGATTATCCGGAGATTAAATTCCATTTTGCACTGGGTGTAGGATATGACCAGAAAGCAAATCAGATTGAAACAGACGAGGCAGCAGGCATCTATGTAGAACAGAATTTAAAACACATCAGCGACCTGTTTGGTAAGGCAGACCTGGCATTTACTTCTCAGGGCAGAACCGTCTATGAGCTTGCAACCATGGGCGTACCTGCAGTGGTTATGGCTCAGAATGAGCGTGAGATGAAGCACACCTTTGCACAGATGAACAATGGTTTCTTAAATCTTGGACTTGGAATCAATGTGGCAGATGAAACCATTGAGACAACCTTCCGCTGGCTGGTTGAGACACCGCAGATTCGAAAGGAAATGCAAAGCCTGATGATGCGTCATGATTTGAAGTCCGGTATTAAGCGGGTAATTGGATTGATTTTAGAGGATGAGGAGATATAATTTATGAGCAAAATTATCGAACGTGCTCTGGCACATAAAGTAGTACTGATTGCAGAAATTGGTGTAAATTATTATGACATTGCAAAGAAAATGAACATTTCCAATATGGAAGCTGCAAAGTTAATGATCAAAGAAGCAAAGGATGCTGGAATTCATGCGGTAAAATTCCAGACCTATAAAGCTGATACGCTGGCAGCAAAGGATTCTCCATCTTACTGGGATACCACGGAAGAGACAACAACATCCCAGCATGAGTTATTTCAGAAATTTGACCAGTTTGGTGAAGAAGAATATCAGGAACTGAAAGATTATAGCGATGAGATTGGAATTGAATTCTTATCCACAGCATTCGATATCGAATCCGCAGATTATCTTGATAAGATGATGGATGTTTATAAAGTATCTTCATCCGATATGAACAACCTTCCGTTTGTGGAATATCAGGCAAAAAAGAATAAGCCAATGCTTATTTCGGTAGGTGCAGCCAATGAAGATGAGATTGACCGTATGATAGCAACAATCCGTAAGGTAAATAACCAGCCACTCTGTATTCTGCATTGTGTACTGGAATATCCAACACCATATGAGCATGCCAATCTGAATAAGATAGCAAGTCTGAAAGAGAAGTATCAGGATTTGATGATCGGATATTCAGACCATACGAAGCCGGATGTTTGTGCAGATGTGATTAAGACAGCATATAATCTGGGGGCAGTAGTGATAGAGAAGCATTTTACGCTGGACAAGACTTTAAAAGGAAATGACCATTATCATGCCATGGACCCGGATGATGCAAGAAAGATTCTTGCTGGACTTGAATTTATTGATACCATCCGTGGTAAAGGTGATTTATGCTGCTTAGAGACAGAACAGATTGCCAGAAAGAATGCAAGACGTTCTCTGGTAACGACCTGTGATATCGCAAAAGGAACTGTGATCACAAGAGAAATGCTGACCTTCAAGAGACCGGGAACTGGAATTTCACCGGAACGGATGGAAGAAATTATCGGACGCACACTGACGGTGGATGTGGCAGAGGATACGATTTTACAATGGAGTATGATGAAAAACGACTAGAAATAGAAAGGGATAACTATTATTTTACCTTCTTTTTACGCTACCCTGATGGTAGATTTTTCTTAACTTTAATATTGTAATTGCATCAATTCATTATTCAAAGAAGTGTTTTTATGAGAAATCCGAATCTTTGCAGATATATCATGCTCATTTTTATTATGCTGGGTTTAATACTTTCAGGAATTTCCGGACTGATATTCGGAATAGAGACCCTGCATCCCCTTTTTATTATCGGTATTCTTATTTCTTTTGTATCTCTTATTTTTGGTATTCTTAGCATCCGCTGTCCCATCTGCCATCGGCAGTTACATTTAACGGGTATTACGCCGGATGATTTCTGTCCATTCTGTGGGGAAAAGCTGTAAATTAATTTCTATATGTACTTGTTTTTTGCCGATGAAAACAAAAAACTACGAGAAACATGCCTTGTGTGTTTCCCGCTACTCGTATAAAAACCCCGGATGCTGCTTTTTCAGGCAACACCCGGGAATGTTTATTTCTCCATATTGGCAAATCTCGTGTACTGAGGCAGCCATACCAGGTTGACGGTTCCGATAGGACCGTTTCTTTGCTTGGCTACGATGATTTCGGAGATTCCTTTCATTTCACTGTCTTTGTTGTAATAATCATCACGGTAAATGAACATTACAACGTCGGCATCCTGCTCGATAGCTCCGGACTCTCGAAGGTCGGATAACATTGGTCGATGGTCAGGACGCTGTTCTACGGCTCGGCTCAACTGGGACAGTGCCACTACCGGCACATTCAGCTCACGGGCCAGCGCTTTTAAGGAACGGGAAATATCTGAGATTTCCTGCTGACGGGATTCGGAATGTCTGCCGGAGCCGGACATCAACTGTAAGTAGTCGATGATGATTAATTTCAAATCGTGCTCTAATTTATATTTACGGCATTTACTTCTAAGCTCGGATATGGAAATACCCGGCGTATCATCAATGATTAATTTGGAACGGCCCACGTTGCCTGCTCCTTCAATCAGCATTTCCCAGTCTGCATCTGTCAAATTACCGGAACGCAGCTTCTGGGCATCTACTCTTGATTCCAGAGAAAACATACGGTTTACCAACTGTTCCTTACTCATTTCCAGAGAGAATATTGCTGTTGTCTGCTGGGAATGAATGGCTACATACTGTGCGATATTTAATACAAACGCCGTTTTACCCATGGAAGGACGGGCTGCAATCAGAATCAAATCGGAAGGCTGCAAGCCTGCCATCTGATAATCCAGATCCACGAAGCCGGTAGCGATTCCGGTTACGGAGCCTTTTTGCTTGGATGCTTTTTCAATCTTATCCAGTGCATTGATTACGACCTGCTTAATCGGGACATAATCTCCGCCGCCACGATTCTGCACCAGATTAAAAATACTCTTCTCGGTATCTGCCAGAATGTCTTCAACACTTTCTTTTCCAAGATAACATTCATCTTCAATGGACTGGGTGGTCTTAATGAGCTTACGCAGAACTGCCTTCTCTTTGACGATATTGGCATAATATTTTACATTGGCTGATGTCGGTACGGATGTTACTAAGTCTCTTACAAATTCCAGGCTGCTGATTTCCGCCGGCACATCCTTTTCTTTTAACTTATTCTGCAATGTAATCAGGTCAACCGGTTCTCCTGCATTAAACAAATCCAGCATGGATTCAAACAAAATTCCATACTGCTTGTGATAGAAATCCTCTTCGATGAGAATCTCTCCGGCTGTCATAATTGCTTCTTTATCCATAATCATGGAACCGATAACTGACTGCTCGGCTTCCAGACTGTTTGGCATAATCCGCTTTACCAGTGCCTCTTCCATGGAGGTTCCTCCTAATCTACTCTTCCGTTACTTTTACACGTAATGTTGCAGTTACCTTTGGATGAACCTTAACCGGCACTTCATATACACCAAATGATTTGATGGCTTCTTTTAACTGCATTTTCTTCTTGTCTAACTCAAGACCCAGCTGATCATGCGTTGCCTGGGAAATCTCTTTGGTGGATACAGAACCAAAGGTTCTTCCGCCTTCTCCGGCTTTCATTTTCACTTCTACGGTCTTATCCTTTATCTCATCTGCCAGCTTTAATGCTGCCTGATAATTCTCTTCTGCAACCTTATCTGCATGTTTGTTCTGCAGCTTTAAGTCATTTAAGGTCTTGCTGTTTGCTTCAACTCCCAATTTCTTCGGAATTAACTGATTTCTTGCGTATGCATCGCTTACATTTACTACCTCACCTTTTTTTCCAAGGGATTTTACATCTGCTAATAAAATTACTTTCATTCTTCTATATCTCCTTCCTCAAGCATTTCGTCGATGGTGTCTTCTATGATGCGTTGTGCCTGGGACACGGTACAGTCACGAAGCTGGCAGCCTGCCATATTCAGATGTCCGCCGCCCCCAAGACGTTCCATGATTTTCTGTACATTAATTTCATCAATGGAACGGGAACTTACATATATTTTGCCCTGATATTCGGTCAATACAAAGGACGCTTTGATTCCGACAATATTCAGCAGCTCATCTGCCGCCTGGGCTCCTACGATGGTAGGACTTTCAATCTTGTCTGCCGGGCAGATGGAAATAGCAAATGCACCACGGTATACTTCTGCATGGCGGACCACTTCTGCTCTGGCTTTGTAGGCATCCATATCATTTCGAAGCATTTTTCTTACACGGGTTACTTCCGCTCCGCAACGTTTCAGATACGCGGCTGCTTCAAAGGTACGGACACCGGTCTTGGTCATAAAGTTACTGGTATCAATTAAAATTCCCGCATAAATACAGTCCGCTTCGTGGGGTGCCAGCTTGATATTTTCTGTAAAATACTGCAGCACCTCTGCTACCATTTCACAGGTAGAAGATGCATACGGCTCAATATAGGAAAGTACCGGATTGGAAATGACCTCACTGCTCTGGCGGTGATGGTCAAATACTACGATACTGTCGGTCCGCTTCAAAAGGCCCGGACACTCCGTATGGCTCGGACGATTTACATCCACCACCATAACCAGTGTGTTATAATCCGTCAGTTCCAGCGCACGTTCACTGGAAACAAACATATCCGGCGGATAACCCTTCTCTGTGGTAAAACCTTCCTTCAATGGACGAAGGGATGAAGTTACCTGGTCTAAAACAATCTGCGCTTTCTTTCCTAATACTCTTGCGGCGCAGTAGATTCCGATTGCCGCACCAAAAGCATCTGTATCGGAAATGGAATGTCCCATAATCATAACATGCTCACGGCTCTCGATAATCTCCCTCAGTGCATGGGCTTTGACTCTTGCTTTTACACGGGTGTTCTTCTCTACCTGCTTGCTGTTACCGCCATAGTAGACAACGTTTTCACCCTCTTTGACTACCACCTGGTCGCCGCCCCGGCCCAGTGCCAGGTCGATTGCCATACGGGAATATTCATAATTCTGATTATAAGTATCACCGCCGACACCGATTCCGATACTTAAAGTCACCGCCATTTCATTTCCGACTTTGACCGTCTTAACATCTTCAATCAGACTGAACCGGTCACTCTGCAGCTCCGCAAGATATTTATGCTGGAATACCACAAAGTATTTGTCCTTCTCAATCTTACGAACCAGTGCATCCATTTTCGTAAAATACTGGTTTACCTTCCGGTCAATCAATGCCACTAAAAGAGAACGTTTTACGTCTTCAATACTGTCTAACGCCTCGTCATAGTTGTCTATGTATACAAGACCTGCCACCAGCTTCTGTTCTTCATTTTCACGGATGTAATTATAAAGCTCTGTCTCATCAAAAAGGTACAGCGCTGTCAGATACTGTTCATCCTCTTCAATAGATACAATGCTGCTGTTTTCCGCCATTTCCTCAAAATAAATCTTGCTCATTTCAATACGGAAATTATGCTCCTGCCAGACCATATTTACATCTTCCACGAACTGCTCCTGCTGAATCAGCTCTCTGGTAATGCCCGGGAAAATGCTGGTGATGGATTTATGGAAATTTTTGGTCTTTCCTGTAATCTCCGTAAATTTCTCATTGACCCAGAGAACCTTTCCGTTATAGTCCAAAAGTGCATACGGTATTTCGAATTCATTGAGCAGCTTCTTCTGCACCGTTCCGTACTGAGTGGCAAAATTAATCAGCTCATTCACCAGCACCGGTTTATTAACATTATAAGATATCACCACAACAATGAGATAAATCCCAAGGAAAATGGATACCAGTAACGCTGCCCCTTCATTTACAAAATACATCGGCACGTTCATGCATGCCAGCAAAATAGTAAGCATCAGCGGCCAGTACATATAATTTTTCAGATGACCCTTCAGCTTGATTTTTTTCTTCATAAATTTCTCCTATATAAATGCGGATATTTTTACACAATTGTTACGACCACATACATATACAGAGTGTATTATAGCATTGTTTTATCTGTTTTACAATTCGCTTCCGGCATGAATCTTCTTTTCGTAGGATAAAAGCAGGTTTTCATATTTCCAGTAAATACACATCTGACCATATGCCATTATCGTAGCTTATGGTCAGTACCTTATTCCGGGAACCCGGATATGTATAGCTAATCACAGTGCAATGTATTCTGTATTTTTGCTAAAAGAATCAGTCGCAATCTTATTTCTCCAAATCTGCCACCCATTTCCCGGCTAATGCTATCCAGTCCTGACAACGCTTCTGAATGCCGAAACCTGTCTCCGTAATCTGCGTCTCTTCATTGGCAAGGGAGAGTCCATGCTGTCCTTCCGGGAAAATGTGAACTTCTACGGAGACCTGATTCTTTACCAGCTCTTCCGTAAACATCAGTGTATTCTGGACTGGCACCGACTGGTCGGTTAAGGTATGCCAGATAAATACCGGCGGCACTTGTTTTCCCACCTGATGCTCCAGGCTTAAAAGCTCTTCTAATTCTTTGCTCTTTTTCGTTCCCATCAGGTTTTCCATGCTGCCGTGATGTGCATATGTTCCGGATGTAATTACCGGATAAGAAAGCAGTAATCCATTTGGCTGCATCTGCTCTGCGGTAAGTCCTGTTTCTTTTGCAAGCCAGTCCTTATCCCAGAAGACCCCAAGACTTGCTGCCAGATGACCGCCGGCGGAAAATCCGGATACGATAATTTTATCCGGCTTAATGCCATATTCTTTTGCATGCTCTCTTAAATATGCCACACTCCATGCCAGTTCGCAGAGGGACTGAGGGAATTCTGCAGGAGCTACGCTGTAGCGCAGGACGCAGGCATGAAATCCTCTGGCAATATACTGTACTGCAACCGCCTCTGCCTCCCGGTCGGAGGTAAATTCATAGCCGCCGCCCGGACAGATAAGTACCAGCGGGCGGGTACGGTTACTGTCGATTTCTTCAAAATTATCTAATATATATGTATACAATTTGGCTCCGGTTGCCTTTACGGTCTGAACCGGAATAATATTGTATTTCATAGCTTCACCTTCTTTTTATTTTCTGCTCCCAAAGTAAATAATTACCTTTGTTTAATCATCTTCAGTAAACGTATCACAGATCTTATATAAATTCAACTGAATGCTATAAAAAGACCGGGGGAGTGCCTGGATGGCACCCTGGAAGACACCGACGCAGGTCGCTAAGAACCAGAATTTCCATGCGGTATCAAGCTGCAGTGCAAACAGTGCGATGAGAAAATACGCTCCGATGCAGACTAAAATCAATTTCTCAGATTCAAATCTGCGGGCAAGCTTTCCAAAAAGAATGGAGCAAGGGAAGGCTACCACCTGTGTTAAAAGCAGTGCCAAGAGCATGCTGCTGTCACCGATTCCCACATCTTTGCCATATGCAGTGGACATTTCGATAATGGTATACACACCGTCTATGTAGAAAAAGAACGAGATGAGGAACAGGAGAATCTTCTTATTAGCTTTTAACTCGGAAAAAATATTTCCCAGACGGACAACAGTTTCTTTTACGGACACTTTTGTCTCTGCATAATAATTCTGTTTATAATTTAACAACAACGGAATGGTCACTGCCACCCACCAGATGGCGGTAATGCCAAATGCCAGCATCATTGCCATGGCAGCAGAAATTCCGATTCTGTCTGCCATGCATCCCATAACCTATCTGGTTGATGGCACTGTACTTCCTCCCTGCTATGTATGCAGTATTTTTCTGCTTTCTTCTGTTTTTCAGCATATTATGTGTGAAAAAAGCTTTCTATCATATTTGGGAGTAACTTCTGTAAAAAAAATGTAAATTTATGGGATATAAAACTTGCGCAAATAAGAATTGAAATGTTTCTTTGAAATGAAGCCGCCTGCAGAATCTGGCAGTGGCAGTTAAGATGTCTGGCAGCCTGCAAAACCTGCATAACGAACTGCAAAAAAAAGAATGTGCCTTGGCACATTCCCGCGCCTGCGGCGGTCGCTTGCGACATCTACCTTATACGCCGCAGTGCGCATCCTCGCTTCCCGTTTTTTACTTTACAGGAAAGCAATTTCCTGTAAAATAAAAACGGGAAGCCCGCTAAGCGTACTTCCCTCAATATGACTATTTATCTCAACGAGACCAGACGGTTCTCTTTTGCTACCCGTACTGCCTGTCTTCTCGTCCTGACCCGGAGCTTCGCAAATATATTTTTTCCGTGAAACTTTACGGTATTGATGCTGATTCCCATGAAATCTGCAATTTCCTGATTAGAACGCTCATCTGCCATCAGCCGCAGGATTTCCTGTTCGCTTTTCGTCAATGGCGGATAATCTTCCTTGGCTTTACGCAGATAATCCGGATAAAGAAGTGCCATTTTCTTTGCAAGCTGTATCAACCGGTTCAGATATTCGTCCTTTATCTGCCGCTCCTGCCGGTAAGCCCGCAAAAGCATATACACTTTTTCTCCTTCATCTGCTATCAGCCGGTCAAATCGTCTTTCTTTTACAATCGGAAGCAGCTCATCTATAAGCTGAAATGCATCCTCTTTCCGATCACTTAAGAAATAGCTGACTGCACATAAAAGATTCATTTCACATAAATCCATGACGCGGTCACCCTTTCGCAGCGGCTCCCTCAAATACTCTGCCAGCGAAAGCATTGCCAGATATTTTTCTTCCAGAATATATGCCCGCATCTTTATCATATATTTATAGGTATCCAGCATGTTCAGTTCTCCAAATTCGCTGGGTGCCTCATTTTCCATCCATTCCGTTACTGCATTCACATCACCATCATACAACAGTCCCCAGGCTTTCATTGCTCCGAAATTCTCTAAAAGCCATCTGCTCTGTTCCTTATGAAGTCTCTGATATATCTCTTCCAGAATCGGATATACCACCGCTATCTGTCCGGTTGCTATCATAATCCGCATCTGAAGGCTCAAAGCAATAAACAGAACAGCAATTTCGCCTTCTTTTTCTATAAATGGAATAATTCCAACTAATGTAGTAATTGCTTCAAAACATTCATCTCTCTGATAGCATACTTCTGCATAAGTTATTTCTGCAATTCCAAGGGAACTGTCTCCATAGAAGCTTTTTACCCAGCCCTTTAGCTGTTCCTTCCGGTCATGTACATAATTTCCATACATGGTCATATCCCGGAATCCGTTTATCATGGTAATTCTGCCTGCTGCCAGAGGAAGATTCGGCAAAATGCCATAATTATTATATATTTCAGCCAGCTTAAGCAATGCAGCTCTTGCCCTCTCCCGGTCAGTTCCCGGAATAATTACATCAAGATGCAGCTTCATCAGACGTTCATCCCCTACATATGAAGCATATTTCTCCGCCTTTTCCAGATTCCCGTAAATAGCCTGAATAACAGCTTCTGCTGCCGCAAGTGTTGGTGTTTTCCTGATTTCCTCTTTTGAAAACTCCCTTTTTACAAAAGTGTGTCTGATGCATACTAACTCATAATTATACGAAACACCACTCTTTTATTCATTTTTCTATTCACTTCTTACTAATGGGTATTCATTTTTACTTTAAGTTGTCGTGCAATTTATTAGAATGGAATTTTTGAAAGAGCCAGCACCTTGAATGGGCTGACTCTTTCAATGTCACTTGTAATTGACAAACTGAAAGTTTCCATTTATTTCTTTTTGCGGTATTTGGGTTCAATACCTACTACATACGCTACCATAGCCGCAATACTAATAAGCATTGCACCCAATATAGGTATAA
>NZ_QTVB01000053.1:0-11672 GCF_003435965.1 Roseburia sp. AF42-8 | reverse complement strand
ATTTCAATAGCAGGTGTTATAATACAACTGGATTAGAAAGAACTAACATAAAGTAGTAACAACTAAGAAAGGAAGCACATTATGGGAAGATATTATCGGATGTCTAAAAAAGTAACAGAGGATCAGGTAAAAGAAATTCTTCGTGAAACATTAGAATTAGAAGATGTAGAGGAAGCAGAATATGAGGCAGAGACACAGCTTCTTAAAATTGTAACCAAAGATAACCAGTTTGCAGGTGTTATGACCAGAGTGGTAAATATCTGCAGCAGAATCGGCAAAGGAGCAGAATTATCATTTGCAAAATTTGTCATTGAAGGATAGAAAGTGAAGGGATTATTTGAAAACTTGTGAATATTGCGGCGAGATAGATTATCATGAAATTATAGAATGCATTACCTGTGCACTGGATGCAAAGGACCCTTATACGGCGGGGCATTCCCAGCGTGTCAGTGATATGGCTATGAAAGTATGCCAGTTAATTGGCTTAAAACGGAGAATATACAGCAAATCCATATTGCGGCACATCTCCATGATATTGGAAAAATTGGTGTTCCGGATGCTGTTTTAAATAAAGAAGGAAAGCTTGATGATGAGGAATGGGAGGCAATGAAGAAACATCCCTCTATTGGAGCTGAGATTTTGAGTAAATCAAGACATTTAAAAGAACTGAAATATATCGTGCTCTGTCATCATGAACGATTCGATGGAGAGGGCTATCCGCTTGGACTCAAAGGAGAAGAAATTCCGGTGGGGGCAAGAATCATTGCAATCTGCGATTCCATTGATGCCATGACTTCAAACCGGAGTTATCGCAAAGCACATGATTTTGACTACTGTTATCAGGAAATCAAAAATAATCTTGGCAAGATGTATGATCCGATTATTGGACAGTATGTCTTAGACCACTGGGAAGAAATTATTTCCGTAATCAAAATTTCAAGATAAGATTCTGTTGTTGATAAGAATTCTCAATAACGAAAAAGAGTATGGACAATGGGTTTTAATGGCGGTAAGCTAAAAAACAAACAGAAATAGGAGGAATACATATGTTTGATTTTGTGAAAAAATTTAACTGGAAGAAGACCGGAATCTTTGCTGCCGGTGTATTGTTTGGAACAGCCGGAATTAAAATATTAGGTAGCAAGGATGCAAAGAAAGTCTACACAAACTGTACAGCAGCAGCATTACGTGCAAAGGAATGTGTCATGAAGACTGCTTCTAATATCCAGGAGAATGCAGAGGATATTTATGCAGAGGCACAGCAGATTAATGAAGACAGAGCTGCTAAAGCAGCAGAATATACAGATGAATCTGTAGAAGATGCAACAGAAGAAACTGTAGCAGAATAAACATTGGGCATGCGATTTTGCTCGCTGTTCACGTAAACTATGAGAATCACCTGCAGAATATGCTGTAGGTGATTCTTTATCTAAGGAAGTATGTAATATGAGATTTGTTATAAAACATGAGATAAAAGGAAGACTTCGTATTCATATCATTCAGGGCGGGATGAGTTTCCGCCAGGCAGATATGATGGAATATTACCTGAGTAACTGCAAATGTGTCACTTCAGTGAAAGTAAATGAACGTTTACAGGATGCAGTAGTCTGTTATGTGGGAAATCGTGAGGAGATGATAGAGACACTGCGTCATTTCTCTTATCAGAAAGTGGATGTGCCAGAGACTTTTTTACAGAATTCCGGCAGGGAGCTGAACCGGACTTACTGGGACAAGCTGGTAAATAAAGTGGTACTCCGTATGGGTAGTAAGATGTTCCTGCCATATCCAATCCGTGCAGGAATTACCATGCTCCGTTCTGTAAAATATTTATGGGCGGGCATTTCTACATTGGCGAAGGGCAGGATAGAGGTTCCGGTGCTGGATGGAACAGCTATTGGAGTATCCCTGCTTCGCAATGACATCAATACAGCAGGTTCCATTATGTTCTTACTGGGCATTGGAGAAATCTTAGAGGAGTGGACACACAAGAAATCCGTCGATGATCTGGCAAGAAGTATGTCCTTAAATGTCAGTAAAGTATGGCTGTGTCAGGATGGACAGGAAATACTGGTATCGGCATCTGAGATTAAAGAAGGCGATGAAGTCTGTATTCATATGGGAAATGTCATTCCGTTTGATGGCGTGGTAACGGAAGGGGATGCGATGGTAAATCAGGCATCCTTAACCGGCGAATCCCTTCCGGTGCATAAGAGTGTAGAAGGTTATGTCTATGCCGGAACCGTATTGGAAGAAGGAGAACTGACCATTCGTGTCAAAGAAGTAAATGGCTCCAGCAAATTTGAAAAAATTGTCACGATGATTGAAGAGTCAGAGAAGTTAAAATCTTCCCTGGAAAGTAAAGCCGAGCATCTGGCAGACCGTCTGGTTCCATATACATTACTAGGAACAGGCATTACCTGGCTCTTTACCAGAAATGCCACAAAAGCATTAGCAGTTCTTATGGTGGACTTTTCCTGTGCATTAAAACTTGCAATGCCGGTATCTGTATTGTCTGCAATCCGTGAAGCAAGTGTGCACAATATTACCGTAAAAGGTGGCAAATTCTTAGAGGCAATGGCAGAAGCAGATACCATCGTCTTTGACAAAACAGGTACTCTGACCAAAGCACAGCCTACCGTAGTGGATGTGGTTTCTTTTACGGATAAGCCCACGGAAGAACTTTTACGTATTGCTGCCTGCTTAGAGGAACATTTCCCTCATTCTATGGCAAAAGCAGTTGTAGATGCAGCCCAGGAAAAGAATCTTGTGCATGAAGAACTACATTCTAAGGTGGAATATATTGTAGCCCACGGAATTTCTTCCACCATAGAAGGAAAGAGTGTGGTAATCGGAAGCTATCACTTTGTATTTGAAGATGAAAAATGTGTGGTTCCGGAAGGCTATGAAGAACAGTTTAACAGCCTTCCATCAGAATATTCACACCTTTATATGGCAATTGAGAACCACCTTGCAGCCGTTATCTGTATTGAAGATCCGCTTCGTGATGAAGCAGCAGCCGTTGTAAATTCCTTAAAGACAGCCGGAATTAAGAAAGTTGTTATGATGACAGGGGATAGTGAACGTACAGCATCCGCCATTGCAGCAAGAGTGGGCGTAGACGAGTATTACTCCGAGGTACTTCCGGAAGATAAGGCAAGTTTTGTAGAGAAAGCCAAAGCAGAAGGACACAAGGTCATTATGATTGGAGATGGTATCAACGATTCACCGGCATTATCTGCGGCAGATATTGGAATAGCCATCAGTGATGGAGCAGAGATTGCAAGAGAAATTGCAGATGTAACTATCGGTGCAGATAATCTTTATGAGATAGTAACCTTAAAGGTGCTGAGTAATGCATTGATGAAACGGATTCATAAGAATTACCGGACAATTGTTGGGTTCAATACAGGACTGATTGTGCTTGGCGTGGCAGGAGTCCTGCAGCCAACCGTATCTGCATTACTTCATAATACATCTACCTTGGTAATTACCTTAAAGAGTATGCAGAATCTTTTGGATTAAAAATTTCCAGAAACAGAAATCTTACGGTTCAGGAAAAGAAAAATTTTGAATAGAAAATTGAAAAGAAAATTTTTCGAAAAAACGGTTTACTTTCACACTTTAATATGCTAACATTTTTGTATTGAAATAAGTATAATACGAAAAGGAGAGGCAGAATGAGTAAGAATGTAAGAACGGAAGCAGTGGATCATTTGTTTGATGCAATCTTAAGCCTTGAAAATAAAGAGGAATGTTATAAATTCTTTGAAGATGTCTGTACGGTAAATGAATTACTGGCATTCTCACAGAGATATGAAGTGGCAAAGATGTTGCGTGAGCAGAGAACTTATCTTGATATTGCAGAGAAAACTGGCGCATCAACAGCAACCATCAGTCGTGTGAACCGTTCCTTGAATTATGGATGCGATGGATATGATATGGTATTTGCCAGAACGAATGTGAAGCCTTTGGAAGAAGAGAAAAAAGCGGAAAAGAAAAATGAAGAGTAGAGATAAAATTAAATCGATATTTAATTTTTTACACAAAATCATGTAAATGATAAAGAAAAGCACCGGTTCGAAAACTGGTGCTTTTTCGATTTACAGGAAATTGCTTTTCTGTAAAGTAAAAAACGCTCTGCGAGGATGTGCCAAGGCACATTCTTTTTTCCTGGCATATGGTTTTTTATTCGTTCGACTTTTTTCCGGAAGTCTTTTTCTCAGAAGCTTTTTTCTCTTCGGAAGCTTTCTTTTCTGCAGCACGCTGCTCATCTTCGGCTTCTTTTTCCATTTCTTTCGTCTCGTCAATCAGCTTTTCAATCAACATACGCTTTACAAATACATCAAAACTTAACATACAGATAAAGGAAAAGGTATGAAGAAAATTCTGGTCTTCTTCCGGCGCATCTGCAAAGGTGGTAGAACTGGTGTTAAATTTCTTGGTAATATCTTTCATCAGATTTTTTACTTCATCCCGTTCCAGACTGAACACCTCTTCATAGACAGTTGTCAGATTGAATTCTCCTTCTGCATTGAAGAAACGTTTTGCCAGAGGATTTAAGATACTTTCGATATCATTGATACTTAATATGCTTTTGAAATAATAAATGAAAATCAGCATCAGAATATGTTCTTTGCTGTATTTCTTCTTGACCGGCGGTGGAAGCAGATTGTTTTTCGCATAATTGTTAATCATGGTTTTGGTCAGAATCTTGTCATCGGGATGACGCTTGGAAGCTGCAAGCTGGGTATCCATGAAGGTTGTAATCTGATCCATGTAAAGGTCAATATTTGGAATACTTTCCGGACGGATATAGTCAATCCGCGACAGACTGGATAAAATACTGTTTAATAAATCTTTTGCATCAATTGTCATTTGAATTCACCTCATACCTATTATATAGTATTGAAAACTAGATAACAAGAAGAAAAATGACAGAAAGCATATACAATGACGCTGTGATGTGTAAATGACATTGCGTGATGCAACTACAATAGAATGAACATAAGGGAAAAGAACTCATGAATGCGTTCGACGGATAGTACAAAAAGAAATCTGAAAAGAAATACAGAAAATATGTTCCCATCCCTTAAGGAAGTATGGTATACTGAGCGGAGTGGTATTGAGGAGAGTAAAGGAGCATTATGAGTATATACGATTCATTAAATGAAGAACAGAAAAAAGGTGTATTTACAACAGAAGGACCTGTGCTGCTGCTGGCGGGCGCAGGCAGCGGAAAGACCCGTGTGCTGACCCACCGGGCGGTATATCTGATAGAGGAACTGGGAGTCAATCCCTATCATATCCTTGCGATTACATTTACCAATAAGGCTGCAGGCGAAATGCGGGAGCGTATTGATGACATGGTGGGCTATGGCTCGGAAAATATCTGGGTATCTACCTTTCATTCTACCTGTGTGAGAATTCTGCGCCGTTTTATTGACCATATCGGATTTGGAACCAACTTTACCATATATGATACAGAAGACCAGAAGACCATTATGAAGGATATCTGCAAGCGTCTGGAAATTGATACGAAGATGTATAAGGAAAAAAGTTTGCTTGCGGCCATTTCTTCTGCAAAGGACGAGCTGATCAGTCCGGAAGCATATGCCCTACGGGCGCAGGGAGATTTCCGGAAAATGAAGGAAGCAGCTGTTTACCGGGAATATCAGCAGGTGTTGCGGAAAAATAATGCACTGGATTTTGATGATTTGATTGTAAAGACCGTAGAGCTTTTCCAGTCAGATATGGAAGTGCTGGATTATTATCAGGAGCGGTTCCGTTATATTATGGTGGACGAGTATCAGGATACCAATACGGCACAGTTCCAGCTGATTAAACTGCTGGCAGGCAAATATAAGAATCTCTGCGTGGTAGGTGATGATGACCAGTCCATTTACAAATTCCGTGGAGCAAACATTTATAATATATTGAATTTTGAAAAAGAATTTCCAAATGCAGTCACCATCAAGCTGGAGCAGAATTACCGTTCCACCCAGAATATTTTAAATGCAGCCAATGGGGTCATTGCAAATAATGTGGGACGAAAGGCAAAACGTCTCTGGACTGAGAATGAGGAAGGCGAAAAAATTGCATTTCATCAGTTTGAAACCGGATTTGATGAAGCAGATTATGTAGCAAAAGATATCCGGAGCAAAGTGCGGGAAGGCATGTATCATTACGGAGACTGTGCCGTATTATACCGTACCAACGCCCAGTCCCGACTTTTCGAGGAACGTTTTATCACAGCCAGCATACCATATAAGATTGTGGGAGGCGTAAACTTCTATTCCAGAAGAGAAATCAAGGATTTACTGGCTTATCTTAAGACCATTGACAATGCCATGGATGATCTGGCGGTACGCCGTATTATCAATGTGCCAAAACGTGGAATTGGAGCAACGACATTAAGCAGGGTGCAGGATTATGCCGATGAAAACGGTCTTACCTTTTATAATGCCTTAAAAATGGCAGAAGAGATTGGCACAATCGGACGGGCATCTGCAAAAATCAGACCGTTTGTAATGCTGATTCAGAGTATGCGGAGCAAGTTGCCGTATATCAGTGTATCGGAGCTTTTGCAGGAAATCATTGAAGAAACCGGTTATGTCCGTGAACTGGAAGCAGAAAATACAGAGGAAGCACAGCAGCGAATGGAAAATATCGATGAGTTGATTTCCAAAGCGGTTACTTATGAGGAAAGCGAGGAAGAGCCGACCTTAAGCGGATTCTTAGAGGAAGTAGCACTGGTTGCAGATATTGACAGTGTGGATGAGACACAGGACTATGTTGTGCTGATGACGCTGCACAGTGCGAAGGGTCTTGAATTTCCACAGGTTTATCTGGCAGGAATGGAAGACGGACTGTTTCCGGGATTCGGTGCAATCTGTGCGGAAAATCCAACAGCGGAAATCGAAGAAGAACGTCGTCTTGCCTATGTGGGAATCACAAGAGCCAAGGAGCGGTTGTCCATATCCTGCGCAAGAATGCGTATGATACGAGGAGAAACACAGTATAATAAGGTGTCCCGTTTCGTAAAAGAGATTCCGCGGGAACTTTTGGGCGGAACCATCCAGAAGGAAAAAATGCCGGATATTCCGAAACCAAGCATGATGGCGAAGAATGCATTTTCGGCAAAGCCGATGGCGCTGCGCAGAACCGGCGTACCGGAGGCAAGGAACTTTGGTAATTCCGCAATGAAAAAGCCATTGGATTATGCTGTGGGCGATACCGTTTCTCATATGAAATTCGGCACCGGAGTCGTAAAGCAGATTATTGACGGCGGCAGGGATTACGAGGTTACTGTTGATTTTTCCGGTGTAGGCGTGAAGAAGATGTTTGCATCCTTTGCCAAATTGAAAAAATTATAAAAATTGGAAAGTTATAAAAATTTTATGAATTTGTAATTTTTTCTAGTAGATTAGGGAAACATATGCTATAATGAATTAATAAAAAGAGTTCGAGGTAGCAGGAAAATGAAAAACTGTTGTTGGCATAAAAAGGAGTGGTCAGAAATGGAAAAAATGGAAGAATTAAAGAATTTATTAACCGCAAATGTGAACAAAGTAACAGAATTATTGCATAAAAAGGAGAAAGAGGAAATAATGGAAGAGAAGAAAAAATCAAAAGCTGGTTTAATTTTTGCAATCATTGGTATTGTTGTAGTAGTTGCTGCAGCTGCTTATGGATTATATCGTTTCTTTGCACCAGATTATCTGGAGGATTTTGAAGACGATTTCGATGATGATTTTGAAGATGACTTCTTTGACGAGGATGACGAGGAAGAAAAATAATCATTTATTATTTGCATAATTTAACAGGTGAAGATGTAAAGGGCTGTGTGATATCATGCAGCCCTTTTACTGAGTGTGCCGGAAACGCTGCGGATGACATGTGTTTCTGGAAAAGAATTGTTCGTGTGAGGTAAGTATGAAAAAAGGTCAGGTATTACAGGGAACTGTTGCATATGTGGATTTCCCGAATAAGGGAGTCGTAAAAGTAGAAGAAGAAAAACAGGTAATTGTAAAAAACGTATTACCGGGACAGGAGGTTTCTTTTTCTGTAAATAAAGTAAGAAAGGAAAAAGGCGAAGGCCGCTTACTGGAAGTTTTGAAGAAAGCACCAAATGAGCTGCCGGAAGCACCATGCCCGCATTTTGGAATCTGTGGAGGCTGTACTTATCAGAATCTATCCTATGAAGATCAGATTGCATTAAAAGGACAGCAGGTGAAGAAACTGATGGATGCGGTAGTAGACCCGGAAAACTGCAGCTTTGAGGGCGTAAAAGCAAGTCCCAATGAATTCAGTTTCCGTAATAAGATGGAATTTACTTTTGGGGATGAATATAAGGATGGTCCCCTTGCCCTTGGCATGCATAAGCGTGGCAGTTTTTATGATATCGTTTCGGTAACAGACTGCAAAATTGTGGATGAAGATTATCGGAAGATATTAAGCTGTGTGCAGCAGTATTTTGCAGAAAAAAAGATTTCCTATTATCACAGAATGCGGCATACCGGATATCTGCGTCATTTACTGGTGCGTAAAGCGGTAAAGACCAAAGAGATCCTGATTGACCTTGTAACGGCAGGCGCAGAGCATATTCTGGATGGCCTGACAGAAGCAGTATCTTCAGAAAAAGATTTGCTGACCGGAATGAAAGACGCGTTATGTAAACTTGATTTAGACGGCAGCATTGCAGGAATTCTTCATACGAAAAATGACAGTGTAGCAGATGTAGTAAAGGATGAAGGAACAGAGATTTTATATGGAAAAGATTATTTCTACGAAGAACTCTTAGGACTTCGTTTTAGAATCACACCATTTTCTTTCTTCCAGACCAACTCTCTTGGAGCAGAGGTGCTTTACCAGACTGCAAGGGACTATATCGGAGATACGCTGACCGAGAAGGCAGACAAGGTGGTATTCGATTTATACAGCGGAACCGGAACCATTGCACAGATGCTGGCACCTGCCGCAAAAAAGGTAGTGGGTGTGGAAATAGTAGAAGAGGCAGTGGAAGCCGCAAAGGAAAATGCGGCATTAAATGGTCTTGAAAACTGCGAATTTTTAGCCGGTGATGTCTTAAAAGTATTGGACGATATTACCGAAAAACCGGATTTTATCGTATTAGATCCTCCACGGGATGGCATCCATCCAAAGGCATTGGAGAAGATTATCCGCTATGGCGTAGACCGTATGATTTATATTTCCTGTAAGCCAACCAGTCTTGCAAGAGACTTAGAGGTTTTAACCGCCAGAGGATATCAGGTGGAGCGGATGTGCTGCGTGGACATGTTCCCATGGTCCGGAAATGTTGAGACGGTATGTCTTTTGTCCAAACTTCATGAAGCGAAGCATCATGTGAATGTGAGACTGGATATGGATGAACTGGATTTGACATCTGCGGAGAGTAAGGCAACCTATGAGGAAATCAAAGCATACGTGACTGAGCATAATGATGGAATGAAAGTTTCAAATCTGTATATTGCACAGGTTAAGGCTAAGTATGGGATTATAGAGCGAGAAAATTATAACAAGCCTAAGTCAGATGATGCCAGACAGCCTAAGTGTCCAAAGGAGAAGGAAGAGGCAATAGTAGAAGCGTTGAAAGCTTTTAAGATGATTTAGTTTAGGAGTATGACGATATGAGGGTTTTATTAGGAACAACAAATCCATCAAAGGTAAAAAGATTTTCGGATTTGTTAAAAGGGTATGATATTGAATTTATTACTTTAAGAGATATCGAAGTTATAGAAGAACCTAAGGAAATGGGGAATACACCAGAAGAAAATGCTATTATGAAGGCAGAGTTTTATGGACAATACTTTGATGTTGTTATTTGTAATGATTCTGGATTATATTTTGAAGAACTGGATTTTGAGGATTTGCGTCAGCCGGGACTAAATATTAGAACACCTATGAATATGGATAGACTGTCAGATGAAGAGATGATTGATTACTATTCAAAACTTATTGCAGGGCTTGGAGGTAAAGTCACAGCATATTACCTAGATGGAATTGCAGTTTATAATCACGGAGTAATTTCATCGTTTATGGACAATATGGCAGCTCAAAAAAACGGATCATTCTATATGATTGATAAAGCTTCATCAAAAAGATTTGAAGGATGGCCTCTTGATTCATTATCAATCAATAAAGAAAACGGCAAATATTTTGTTGATGGAAGTATTGAAGAAAGCAAAGAAAATATCATAAAAGATCAATATGAAAAGAGTGTCGTAGATTTTTTGATTAAGTCTTTACATATAGCATAGTATAGGAGAAATGAGACAACTGGAGTTTCCTGAGAATATTCAGGCAATTGTCGGCGGAAAAGAATATTCGCTGGATAATGCTGTCTTAAAAATCTGGCCGGAAAGTGAAGAAACAAATGGCGAATATGCAAGTGCAATAAGAAGTTTCAAACACAATTTGGATATTCAAAAGATACACATAAATTTTGATATAAAAGATACTATTGAGAGGCCGAATGACATTTGAAGGAGAAAATAGTGGACAGAAATAATGCATTAACAGATCCTAAGAAACTTGTCAGAGTAGAATTAAAAAATGCTGGATTTGATATTGATAAAATCAAAATACCGGATAGAGTATATCTTCTTGCTGATGACATTTTTGATGAAATGGTGTCAAGAAATGTAGGAGAATATAGATATCCATTAGGTGGGAAGCTGTATGTGTTTAATAAAAATGAAAACATTGGTTTTATAAAAGGGCATATGTGCTCGCCTGCGATAGCTACACAAGCGGAGGATTTAATTGCCGGAGGCGTTAAAGAATTAATTCATGTTGGATATGCCGGAGGCTTACAACCAGAATTAGTTCCGGGAGAGATTATTCTTACGGACGGTGCTTTTAATGATACTGCAGTAGCAAGGTTGTACGGATATGATTATGATATAATTCATTCATCGAAGGATTTGACGAACGAGATTGAATCAATGATAACAAGTGCAGAAATACCATATAAGAGAGGAATTCACTGGACGACGGACGCAGGTTATAGAGAGACGTGGGGACAAGTCATGGATTATCGGGATAAAGGAGCACTTTGCGTTGAAATGGAAGGTGTTGGTTTGTTTACAATAGCTAATTATAGAAAATGTGTGGCAACAGGTATATATGTTGTTTCTGATGTGTATTCAGAGAATGATTGGAAACTTGGATGGGAAGGCAATGATATTAAAAGAGCTGTTGGTGCTGTTATTGATATGATAATTGAGTCTATAAGATAGATTGGAGTGTGGTAAGATAGTCGTGAAGTTTGAAAATGTTTATTTTATTAATGGGACAGCATATGCTGGAAAATCCACAATGGTAAAACTTCTGGCAGAAAAATATGACGGAATCGCCTGCGAAGAAAATTATCAGGATAGACTTTTAGAAAATTTGGATACCAAGGAGTTTCCTAATCTTACTTACACAAGAGATTTACAGGATTGGGGTGAATTTGTCAGAAGAACTCCAGATGAATATGAGGCGTGGGTAAATGGAGTTACGAAAGAATGTACTGTCTTAGAAATTGAAATTTTAAAGGATTTAGTTTCCAGAACAAAGAAAAAAATATTTGTAGATACTAATATTTCGGTTGAAATTTTACATGAAATTTCAGATGAAAATCATGTTTTGATTATGTTAGCAGATCCGAA
>NZ_QTVB01000052.1:0-12486 GCF_003435965.1 Roseburia sp. AF42-8 | reverse complement strand
TAAAGTATTATAACGAACAACGAATAAAAGAAAAACTAGGATGGATGAGTCCTGTGCAATACAGGCTTAGCCTCTTGGCTGCATAAAAACAGCGTAGCAGCCAATAAAACTGCTACGCTTAAAAGTCTAACTTTTTGGGGTCACACCATTTAATTGCTGTCCCTTTTTGATATCCGATATAACAGGCAATTGGGAAGAAAAATATATTTATTTAAAAAAGTTTGGATATCGAAGGGCATCTGGATGATATGCACTGGAATGCCAGCAGTTCTTAAATATCGGTTTTGCCTGATGGTAAACTGTCTTTCCGTTGCTTTGACGGGGGCACTGCACTGTCCGTCAACTACGGATGCAACATAAAATCTGCAAGGGGCACTAAGAATTTCGTTATAAATAGTATCCATTCCGGCAACCGGCGCAAATTCACATCCATGTTCAAATGCGCCTCGCTGGCACTTCCCTGTGCCAGCGTTGCCGGATAACAGACGAAATTCTAAGTGCCCCTAACAGACCTTATCATGCATCCATAGTTGACGAACAATACAGTGCCTTTGTCAAACATTGGAAAGACAGTTTACCATCAAGCAATACGGACATTTTGACAATGAGAAAAGAGAATATGTAATTGACCGGGTGGATTTGCTGGCATCCTGGACAAACTACCTTGGCGTAAAAGATACCTGTGTGGTCGTAAATCATACAGCGGGGGCTATATGTTTTACAAGACACCGGAGTATCATCGTGTAACAAGATTCCGGGCGAATGGAGTTCCAATGGATCGTCCGGGACATTATGTATATATCCGCGATGAAGAAGACGGAGATTACTGGAGTGTTTCCTGGCAGCCGGTTGGCAAATCACTGGATGAAGCAAAATATACCTGCCGTCATGGAATGAGTTATTCCAAATACAGCTGTGATTACAAAGGAATTGCAGCAGAGCAGACCTTAGTTGTTAAGATAAAATTTTATCCGAAGATGTACGATTGGCACATGAAATGACAGAAAGGTTAAAAATTTTATCAAAGTATTCTTTTCCTAAAAAACCTTCTTACGGAAGTAATAAATGCGACAAATGGAAATATTATTTTAGCATCAAGCATATTTGGAAACACACAAAAGGTTGCAGAAAAGAATTATTATGTAGGAACAAATTTAGCGGTTGCAAAATAGGCATTAAATGAAAGACATTTTCTTAACCCTAAATAGCGAAAATCTGGTTAAGAAAGCAAGAATTTAAGAATTAGAAAAATGCTGTAAACCCGCATAAATCAAGGCTTACAGCATCTATAAAAAATAGAGCGATAGACGGGGCTCGAACCCGCGGTCTCGACCTTGGCAAGGTCGCGCGTTACCAACTACGCCACTATCGCATTTGTGCTGAGCACGAAATTTACTATACTATAAGAAAAAGGGTTTGTCAAGTGTAATATTAGAAAAGTTTTCACATAAAATACAATAAGCAGAAAAGCAGGAGGACTCCCTTGAGTGCAAAGACAAAGATTGTAGTGCTTCATATGAAGGAACTGATTTACACAGGAATTTTTGCGGTACTTGGAATATTACTGGTATTATTGTTGGTCTATATGTTTTCTCCGGATAAAGATGAGGAGAGCCGGGAGACCATGAAATATGTGGCAGGGTATATACGTCTTCCATCATATTTAATGATAAAACCGTGGATGTGGAGGTTGTGGTGGATGAGAATAAAATCAATTCCATTTCGCTGGTAAATCTCGATGAAACTGTAACCGCAATGTATCCGTTGATGCAGCCGGCACTGGATAATTTGAAAGAACAGATATATGAAAATCAGTCAACGGATAATCTCAGCTATTCCGATGATAACCAGTATACGTCCATGGTGCTGATTCACGCCATTGATGATGCCCTGGGAAAAGCAGCGGCTGCCCCGGAGACAGAGGCGGAGTAACAGTATAAAATGATACGACAGAAATAGCAAAAGGAAAACAAGAAAAAGGCTTGTCAGTGCCTGCACCAGAAAGCTATAATAATGGAATGGAGAATACAATACAATATGAACTGACACCAAAAAAAGTAAAGAATATTATCATCCGGGTAAAAGCCAATGGCGTAGTGACAGTAACGATGCCCTATCGCATGAGCAAAAAGAAAGTGGATGCATTTGTGCAGAGCAAGGCGGAGTGGATCCGCATGATGCAAAAGAAGCTTGCAAATCAGCAGAGGATAGATGTGGATGCACTGGAGTGGAACCGGCAGAAAGAGCAGTATTTAAGAGATATACTGCTGAGGGAGTATGAATTGTTTCAGGCTTATCATATTTCTATGCCAACGGTCAGATTCCGCAGCATGACCAGCCGCTATGGGAGCTGCTGCAAGGCAAAGGCATCCATTACTTTGAATAAAGTACTGGCAGACCTTCCGTTAGAATGCGCAGAATATGTTGCTGCTCATGAACTGGCACACCTGGTAGAAGCAAATCACAGCAGACGATTTTATCAGGTGCTGGATACTGTGATGTCAGATCATAGAATACGAGAAAAAAGGTTGAGAGAATATGCGTTATTCCATGGAAAACGCGAGCATGAAGGTGGAAGTTGAGTCCCTTGGGGCAGAACTGAAATCTGTGCTTGGAAAGAAAAGTAACATTGAGTACATGTGGTGCAGCAATCCGGAGTATTACAAACGGAGTGCACCAAATCTGTTTCCGATTGTTGGAAGCTTAAAAGACGGAGTCTATCATTATCAGGGAAAGACTTATGAGATGGAATTAATCTATCATATGAATGGCAACAGACTGGAAATCACATGGAACATTAAGAATACCGGCAAGGAAAAATGTGTATTTCCCGGAAACTCCGTTATTTGGACTCTGGTCAGCAGAGAAGAAGAATGCACCATATGCAGCCATTGAACCTTGGTTTGGAAGATGCGATAAAGAGCATTTTAACGGAAGATTGGAAGAAAGGGAATGGGGACATGCGTTAGCGCAGGGTGCATGCTTTCAGGCAGCATACACCATAGAAATTGCAGGAGAAGATTAATTTTCATGCATTTTCTTATCTTCCGCTAAGAGTTCTTCATGAAGTGCAATGGAATCCCAGTTGATATTGTGCTCCGTGAGAACGGCTTTCAGACCGATTCTGGTAAGATGAAGCTTTTTAAATTCCACCAGGAAACGGTCTAAAAGAGCATTATCAAAGCCTTTGAATACCAGCATTTCGTCGGTGAAACCATCGCCGGTATAGACCTCTTCTTTCAAAGGGAAGCCATCAATCCCTGCGAGGGCACCTAAAGTCTGGTTATATTGTTCTTTGGTGATAATACGGATTTTTATTTTTAACCGGAGGCAGAGCATTTTTAATGTTCTGCCTTTGCTGTTTTCTAAATTGTAAAATAATAAAACTGGATGCATAAGGGAAAACTCCTTTCTTAAAGAGGTAGAAAAAATCTGCCATTCAGCCATAAAGTATAAGGTTTCCGGGGGAAAATGGCAAGTATAAAAGATTGCATTTTTATATATTTTTTATTATAATGAAAAATCATAGTTAAAAGTGGGATAAAACGCAAAAAAGTTGGTGTGAATTATGGCAGATATTACAACAGAAGAATTAGAAGAATTAGAAAATGAAGTGGTGTCTAAGGATGACAACATAAAGACTATGCAGGAATTCGTCAGTCCGGAGAGCTTGTATCAGGAGCTGATTGCCAGCGTGAAGAAATATCACCCGTCGACGGATATTTCTTTGATTGAAAAGGCATATAAGACAGCGGATACGGCACATAAGGGACAGGTACGAAAATCCGGTGAAGCATATATCATTCATCCGTTGTGTGTGGCAATTATTTTAGCGGAACTGGAGCTGGATAAAGAGACTATCGTAGCCGGACTGCTTCATGATGTCGTAGAGGATACCGTCATGACAGTAGAGGAAATTGCTTCGGAGTTTTCAGAAGAGATTGCCCTTCTGGTAGATGGCGTTACAAAGCTGGGTCAGTTATCTTATGATGCGGATAAAGTCGAGGTTCAGGCAGAGAACTTAAGAAAAATGTTCCTTGCCATGGCAAAGGATATCCGTGTTATCTTAATCAAGCTGGCAGACCGGCTGCACAATATGCGTACGTTAAAATATATGACGCCGGAGAAGCAGAAGGAAAAAGCAAGAGAGACCATGGACATCTATGCGCCGATTGCACAGCGTCTTGGTATTTCTAAAATTAAAATCGAATTAGATGACCTTTCCTTAAAGTATCTGGAGCCGGAAGCATATTATGATCTGGTAGAAAAGGTTGCACTTCGTAAGAGTGTCCGTGATGATTATGTGCAGAGCCTTGTAAAAGAAGTGAGTAAACATATTGAAAATGCAGGAATCAAGGCACAGATTGACGGAAGAGCAAAGCATTTCTTTTCCATTTATAAGAAAATGGTCAATCAGCATAAGACCTTAGACCAGATTTATGATTTATTTGCCATAAGAATTATCGTGGATAATGTCAAGGACTGCTATGCAGCACTGGGTGTCATCCATGAGATGTATAAACCAATCCCGGGACGTTTTAAAGATTATATCGCTATGCCAAAGCCGAATATGTATCAGTCCCTCCACACCACACTGATTGGACCGACCGGACAGCCGTTTGAGATTCAGATTCGTACCTTTGAGATGCATCGTACCGCAGAATATGGTATCGCTGCCCACTGGAAATATAAGGAAGCTGCCAATAACGGCGGCACAGTGGCTACCACCAAATCAGAGGAAGAGAAGTTAAGCTGGCTGCGCCAGATTTTGGAATGGCAGAAAGACATGTCAGATAATAAAGAGTTCATGAGCCTGTTAAAGAGTGATTTGAACCTCTTTTCCGATACCGTATTCTGCTTTACTCCGTCCGGAGATGTCAAGAATCTGCCAACGGGTTCCACACCGGTAGACTTTGCGTACAGTATCCACTCGGCAGTTGGAAATAAGATGATTGGAGCCAAGGTAAATGGTAAATTAGTTCCAATTGATTACGAGATTCAGAACGGTGACCGTATTGAGATTATCACGTCCCAGAATTCCAAGGGACCGAGCCGTGACTGGTTAAATATTGTTAAGAGTACACAGGCGAAAAATAAGATTAACCAGTGGTTCCGGAGTGAGTTAAAAGAAGAAAATATCGTGAAGGGCAAGGAACTGATTGCCCAGTATTGTAAGGCAAAATCCATTAATCTTACGGATATTAACAAACCGGAATATCAGAGTAAGGTTATGCGGAAATATGGATTCCATGACTGGGATTCCGCACTGGCAACCTTAGGACACGGCGGACTGAAAGAAGGCCAGGTCGTGAATAAGATGCTGGAGGAGTACCGGAAAGACCACCCAATCCAGCTTACCGATGAGGATGTATTGAACAATGTGTCTTCCGAGAATAAGGATAAGGCAGTTCCACAGAAATCCAAGAGTGGTATCATTGTAAAAGGACTTTATGATGTGGCAGTGCATTTTTCCAAATGCTGCAGCCCGGTGCCGGGAGATGAAATTGTAGGATTTGTCACAAGAGGCCGTGGTGTATCTATTCATCGTACCGATTGCATTAATATAATGAACCTTTCCGAGCTGGAAAAAGTGCGTCTGATTGATGCAGAGTGGCAGCAGGGTGCAGAGCATGGTGACAATGGACTTTATCTTGCTGAGATTAAAATATTTGGTAATAACCGTACCGGACTTTTAGTAGATATTACCAGAATTTTCACCGAACGGGAAATTGATATCAGTTCCATTAATTCCAAGACCAGCAAACAGGGTGTTGCGACCATTTCTATTTCCTTTAATACCAAAGGCAAAGAGGAATTGAGCAGCTTAATAGAAAAAATCCGTCAGGTAGAGAGCGTGATTGATATTGAACGTACTACCGGCTGATAGAGCATTAGCAAAATAAATTGCTGATTTATGAAAAAAAGTCAAAGTCAGTTATTATTATAGAAGAGGAAAATTATGACAGAACAGACAGAAGTATTACGATATATTGTGGGACCAGTCTGCACCAACTGCTATCTTCTGGTAAATCATAAGACAGGAGAACTTCTTGTGGTAGACCCGGGAGACCAGGCACAGTTGATTGAAAAGCAGATTGAGAAAACCGGAGCAAAACCGGTGGCAATCCTTCTGACCCATGGACATTTTGATCATGCAGGAGCAGCAGAAGCGCTTGCAGATAAATACCAGATTTCCATTTATGCCCATGAGGCAGAGAGGGAGACCTTGGAGGACCCGGGACTTAACCTTTGCGGGATGATAGGAGAGCATAAGGTCTATCATGCAGATATTTTCGTAAAAGACGAAGAAGTATTAAATCTTGCAGGATTTTCCATCCGTGTATTTTTTACACCGGGGCATACCATTGGCGGATGCTGCTATTATATTGCAGATGAGAAGATTCTTTTCAGCGGAGATACGCTGTTTCAGGAATCTGTGGGAAGAACTGATTTCCCAAGAGGAAGTGCATCGGATTTAATCCGGGCAATCAGAGAAAAACTGATGCCGCTGCCGGATGATGTGACCGTGTATACCGGACATGACGAAAGCACTTTAATAGGCTATGAGCGGATGCATAATCCGTATTTATAAGGACGAACCATGATAACAGTATTATTAGATAAAGCAGAATTTGAATATGATATCCATTCGCTGGTGAAGGCATTTTATCCAAAGGAAGAGGTATATGTTTCCACGAAGGATAAGGAGAAAAAAGAAGAGCCGGTACATTATCACATGGATGTACAGTTTGCACCGGAAGAAATCATTTTTTCCTGGAAACGGGTGGAGGCTTCGGAAGACAATGCGAATCAGACCGGAATTACAAAATGTGTAGCAGTAGATTATACAAACCGCAAGGAGACCAAGAACAGTTTAAAGCGGACACTGTATCGGTTATTGTCAGAATATACCGGAGTGGAGCTTCCTTGGGGAAATCTTACCGGTATCCGCCCGACCAAGATTCCGATGGCACTTTTAGAAGAGGGTAAGAGCGAGGAAGAAATTGCCCGCTATATGAAGGAAACGTATTTTACTTCCGATGAGAAGATAAAGCTCAGTATTGAAATTGCAGAGCGGGAGTTGGAACTTTTACACAAATTAGACTACGAAGAAGGCTACAGCCTTTATATTGGAATTCCATTCTGCCCGACGACCTGCCTTTACTGTTCCTTTACTTCTTATTCCATGTCAGCCTGGAAAAACCGCATGGATGACTACTTAAGTGCACTGGAAAAGGAACTGGATTATACAGCGGTCAAATTTGCACATAAGAAATTAAACAGCATTTATATCGGTGGTGGAACACCGACCACATTAAATCCACAACAGTTAGACAGATTGATTCGAAAAATTAAATGTAGTTTTGATTTATCTGATTTAGTGGAATTTACAGTGGAAGCCGGAAGACCGGACAGTATTACAAAAGAGAAGCTTATGGTGCTTCGCAATCATGATATCAGCAGAATTTCCATTAATCCACAGACCATGAAACAGGAGACACTGGATCTGATTGGACGGCATCATACCGTGCAGCAGACAATAGACAGCTTTAATCTGGCAAGAGAACTTGGATTTGATAATATCAATATGGATTTAATCGTAGGACTTCCGGGAGAGAGTCTTTCAGATGTAGCAGATACCATGGAAGTAATCCGGAAGTTAGCACCGGATAATCTGACGGTTCACTCACTTGCCATCAAGCGTGCAGCAAGGCTGAATATACAAAGAGAGCGTTATCAGGATTTTGAAATTGTCAATACCGCAGACCATATCGCACTGACTTCGAAAGTGGCAGAAGAAATGGGCCTTTTCCCATATTATTTATACCGCCAGAAGAATATGGCAGGCAATTTTGAAAACGTAGGCTATGCAGCACCGGGAAAAGCCGGTGTATACAATGTTCTTATTATGGAAGAGAAACAGAGTATTGTAGCCTGTGGTGCTGGTGCATCCACGAAACGTGTCTGGGTACAGCCAAATCCCGATGGCACACACCGGATTGAACGTGCCGAGAATGTCAAGGATGTGGCACAGTATATCACAAGGATTGATGAGATGATTGAACGGAAGAGCCGGCTCTTTACAAAGGAATAAAAGCGGTTGACATATCAGAACACGAAAAATATAATAGTTCTGTATGAATACAAATATATAATAAGAAAAATAGATAAAATGCTTATCTCGGAAAATGGAGGAAATTTCATGGCATTGAGTAAGAAGCCGGTTACAGGCATGAAGGATATTTTACCGGAGGAGATGCAGATTCGTGATTATGTGCAGAATGTAATTAAAGAGACCTACCGGAGTTTTGGATTTACACCAATTGAAACTCCTTGTATGGAGAATATTGCAAACCTCACCAGCAAACAGGGTGGAGAAAATGAAAAACTCATTTTCAAAGTATTAAAACGTGGTGAAAAGCTGAATTTACAGACAGCGGAAAAAGAAGAAGATGTAGTGGACTTTGGTATGCGTTACGACCTTACCGTTCCACTGGTAAGATTCTATTCCAATAACAGTAACCAGCTCCCATCCCCGTTTAAGGCATTACAGATGGGAAATGTGTGGCGTGCTGACCGTCCTCAGAGAGGGCGTTATCGTCAGTTCATGCAGTGCGATATTGACATTTTAGGAGAGCCGTCCAATCTGGCAGAGATTGAGCTGATTCTTGCAACAACTACAACCCTCGGCAGGATTGGATTTAAGAATTTTGAAATCCGAATCAATGAACGCCGTATTTTAAAAGCAATGGCAGCTTACAGCGGATTTCCGGAAGAAAGCTACGA
This sequence comes from Roseburia sp. AF42-8, assembly GCF_003435965.1. NCBI lineage: Bacteria > Bacillati > Bacillota > Clostridia > Lachnospirales > Lachnospiraceae > Roseburia > Roseburia sp. AF42-8. Next base: position 3,699 of record NZ_QTVB01000052.1, on the reverse strand, counting down.
CCTTGTATTTATCATCTTAGACAAGATGGACAAGATTGGGTTGGACGGAGTCGCAGAAGAACTGAAAAAGGAAGGCTTTGCAGAAGAAGCGGTCGATAAGTACTTATCCTTATTTGAAAAAGCAGAAGGTACCGAAAACGGACTGGTTACCTTATGTGATACCTTAATTGAGGCAGGATTCTTAGAGGAAGAAGTAAAGCAGAACCTGACAGAGATTATCGACAGTGTAGAAGCTACCAAGGCAGCAGATTTTAAAATGGTATTTGATCCGACTTTAGTGCGTGGCATGGGTTATTATACAGGAACTATTTTTGAAATAGCTATGCCGGAGTTCGGCGGAAGCTGCGGTGGTGGCGGACGTTATGATAAGATGGTTGGAAGATTTACCGGCAACGATGTACCTGCATGTGGATTTTCCATCGGTTTTGAAAGAATCATTCTTCTGCTCTTAGAGAGCGGATTTAAGATTCCGGGACAGGCAGCGAAGAAGGCATATCTCATCGAAAAGGGATATCCGGCTGATAAGCTGCAGAAGGTAATTGCACAGGCTCAGAAGGAACGTTCCGAAGGAACCCAGGTATTAGTGGTTCGTATGAATAAGAACAAGAAGTTCCAGAAGGAGAAGCTTACGGCAGAGGGTTATGAAGAATTTGTGGAGTTTTTTAACAGATAGTCTGTTTTTCTGCAAGAAGCAGAAAATGGAATGATTTTGATAAGATTTTTAGGAGGATAAAAAAATGTCAGAATCCATGCAGGGATTACACAGAACCCATAGATGTACAGAAGTATCCAATGCCAATATTGGAGAAAAAGTTACCGTCATGGGCTGGGTACAGAAAAGAAGAAATTTAGGAAGTCTTATATTCATAGATTTAAGAGACCGTTCCGGAATTCTGCAGCTTGTATTCGACGAGCCAAAGGTAGGAAGCGAAGGCTTTGCCAAAGCAGGAACACTGCGTAGCGAGTTTGTTATTGCAGTCGAAGGAACCGTGCAGAAGCGTTCTGCAGCAGTTAATGAGAATTTAAAGACCGGTGATATTGAGGTAATTGCTGAGAGTATCCGTATTCTTTCAGAATCACAGACACCGCCATTTCAGATTGAAGAGAACAGCCAGACGAAAGATGAGATTCGTTTAAAATATCGTTATCTTGATTTACGTAGACCGGATATCCAGCGTAACCTGATGCTGCGTAGTAAAGTAGCATATCTGATGCGTGATTTTATGGCAAAAGAAGGTTTCTTAGAGATTGAGACACCGGTTCTTTGTAAGTCTACACCGGAAGGTGCAAGAGATTATCTGGTGCCAAGCCGTATACATCCGGGTAGCTTTTATGCATTGCCGCAGTCACCACAGCTTTTCAAACAGCTTCTGATGGCATCCGGATATGACCGTTATTTCCAGATTGCAAAATGTTTCCGTGATGAGGATTTACGTGCAGACCGTCAGCCGGAATTTACCCAGGCAGATATGGAGCTTTCTTTTGTAGATATTGATGATGTATTAGATGTCAATGAGCGTCTGTTAAAATACATTTTCAAAGAAGCCATCGGTGTAGATGTAGAACTTCCACTTAAGAGAATGCCTTGGCAGGAAGCAATGGATCGTTTTGGTTCTGATAAGCCGGATACCCGTTTTGGAATGGAATTAAAGGATGTATCTGATATTGTAAAAGATTGCGGTTTTGGTGTATTTACCAGTGCGTTAGAGCAGGGCGGTTCTGTCCGTGGTATCAATGCAGAAGGACAGGGCGCAATGCCAAGAAAGAAGATTGACAAGCTGGTAGAGTTTGCAAAAGGCTATGGAGCAAAAGGACTTGCTTATCTTTCTGTACAGGAAGATGGCAGCTATAAATCATCCTTTGCAAAATTCATGACAGAAGAGGAATTGAAGAATCTGGTAGCAGCAATGGACGGAAAGCCGGGAGACCTGCTTTTATTTGCAGCAGACAAGAATAAAATTGTATGGAATGTATTAGGTGCACTTCGTCTTGAAATTGCCAAAGAATTAGACCTCTTAGACCCGAACCAGTATAATTTCCTCTGGATTACAGAGTTCCCATTGTTGGAGTGGTCAGATGAAGAGAATCGTTATATGGCAATGCATCATCCGTTTACCATGCCAATGGAAGAGGACTGGGATAAGATTGATACAGATCCAGGTGCAGTACGTGCCAAAGCATATGACATCGTATTAAATGGTACCGAGTTAGGCGGTGGTTCTGTCCGTATCCACCAGAGTGATATTCAGGAGAAAATGTTTGAGGTTCTTGGCTTTACAAAAGAGAGAGCACATGAGCAGTTTGGATTCCTTCTGGATGCATTCTCCTATGGTGTACCACCACACGCAGGACTGGCTTATGGTCTTGACCGTCTGGTTATGCATATGGTACATGCAGATTCCATCCGTGATGTCATCGCATTCCCGAAAGTAAAGGATGCATCCGACCTTATGTCCAATGCCCCGGATATCGTAGATGAGAAGCAGTTAGAGGAACTGTGCATCAAAGTGGATGAGAAAGAAGTAGAAGAAAAAGAAGCAGAAGAAGCTGCAGAAAAATAAAGAAACAGATAAAGCATATTTCTCACATAAATAAAAGAGTTATTTATCACAGAATTTTAAACCGTGGTACAATAACTCTTTTTTGATTTACGCGAGTAGCGAGAAAAAACGCATGCTCGCCAGACATCCGTAAGAAGCTGACTTTGACCGGTTTGTATCTGCCGGTGTTTTATCGATATTCACCCATATAGAACAATGCAATCGTTCCAGGACCGGAATGTGCACCGATGGTTGAACCGACATAATTGATTAAGAAGCTGTCGATGCCAAAACGTTCTTTTACAAGATTTGCAACAAACTGTGCATCTTCTAAAGCATCACCATGGCTGATAAATACGATATCATTCTGGTCACGGTAGGAGCCCATCTGCTTTTCCATATTGTCAACCAGGGTAATCAGGGATTTTTTACGTCCACGAACCTTGGAAACCATAATAAGATGACCTTCATCATCTACATGAAGCACCGGCTTTAAGTTAATCATGGTACCAAGAACCGCAGCGGTTTTAGAAACACGTCCGCCTCTGTGAAGGTGGAACAAATCATCTACCGTAAAGTTATGTACCAGATGTAGTTTATTTTCCTCCAGCCATTTTACGGTTTCTTCTAAAGTGGCACCATTTTCTTTCATCTGGACAGCTTTGTGAACCAGAAGTCCCTCGCCCATGGAAGCACAGAGAGAGTCTACGACAACGACTTTATGTGGGAAATTATCTTCTCCCATTTCACTTGCAGCAATTTTTGTACTGGAGTAGCTGCCGCTGAGTCCGCTGGAAAAGGCAATGTGAAGAATATCACAGTCATTTTCTGTGGCAATTTTTGTAAAGATTTCGCGGGCAGTTTCCGGGTTGACCTGAGAGGTGGTAGGCAGAGAGCCGGCGCGCATCTTTGCATAGAATTCTTTGACATCCATTGGATGTTCCCAGTCATAGGTTTTGCCGTCTATAGTATAAGTGAGTGACAGCATGCCAAGATTATGTTCTGCTACATAATCTGCCGGCAAATCTGCGGTAGTGTCGGTGGTAATAATAAATTTATTCATGTGTCCTCCTGTAGTTCTTATATAAAATTGTGGCATAAAATCATACCTTTTTTTATTATAGCATAATGAAAAATGAAAATGTAAAATTTTTATAAA
>NZ_QTVB01000051.1:0-12795 GCF_003435965.1 Roseburia sp. AF42-8 | reverse complement strand
CTTCAGAACTCCTTTGATAATGATATCCGCTTCCGAAATTTGATTGATTATTTTCAGATGGTAACTCTGTCCCTGCCACTGTTGACACAATTTCTCCATCCATTGTTCCGCAACCAGGCATTGACGCTACATATCCTGTGTCTTTATATATAACACCATCAACCATAACACATGGAGGATATGAGCCAGTATCTGCTGTTTGCTCATTTTGTACTACATCATCATTTTCTTTATTTTCTATTTCTACGGACACATTTCCAGACACAGGTTCTTTATTTTCTTGATTCGTTCCACATCCAGCCATTCCTAGCACCATACATAATACAAGCAGATAGATTACTTTTTTCATAATACATGCCTCCTTCACTTATATTTTTTAACTCTATAAACCGGAATTTGAAGAGCAATAACTCTACCGTTCATACGATGCAATAATTTCTTTGCTATCTGCTATTTTATAATCAAGTGTTCCCAAATTACCAATCAAATCAAATGTCATATCTGCATTAACCTGCAATTCATCTTCAAGCTTAGGGGCAGACGGCTCATCTTTTAGAAAAACTGTTAATCCATAAGGTTCTGTTTCAGACTGTATCTCTATACTGTCATATGAGTATCCTTCTGGATACTCTTGACTGCTTACAATATTTATAACATTTGAAGAATCTCCTACATAATCTGTCTTATACTGCGATAGGTCAGGAATTTCGTACAGTTTTTCTTTTTTTTCGCACACCGAAATCAACATTATTGACACGGCAATTAACATAATTGCAAGTACTTTTTTCTTCATAAGCAATCTCCTCTCTTAACAGTAAGATGGCACAACCACCTGAATTCTTCAACTCCCGATTTTATGACTTCTTCTTTTTTTGTGCAGGAAGTTCATCATACATAGCGACAAACAATCTTGTCAGGAAATCTTTGTTATCAACATTATCAACCAACAACATCTCTTTTGCTCCATCATAGGGCAACTCATAAATTGCATTAGGCATAAGTGAAACAGCAGATTTTACAGGTTTTACAAGCAACCTATCGTCATATATACCGCCAACAATTTTCTCACGATAATAGATGATATACTCGCTCATCATCGCACGGTATGAAATTCCCTCTAAATCGGATAACTGTTCCAATATAAAGGTTAAATATTCTTTACTTGAAGCCATATCTTTCTCCAATCTATTCTTATTTTTCTATTGGATAAACGAGAATTTAACGTTCTCTTTTATGCCTATCAATAAGCAACAAAACAAACATAATAAACCATATCCCCCATGCAATCAAACAACCAATTCCTAGATATTGGATATCTATGATTATTCCAATAATAAAAGGAACTGACATAAACATCATTCTTTTTCCATATGCCTTACACATAGCATTCTCATCGTATTTCTTTCGTTCATCCGCTGATTTCACATTATAACCCGACAAGAAATTAGCAGCTTTTCCTTCTGATTTATAAAACCACATTCCAAACAAAAACATAATCACTGCCATCATAAAGTCAAAAACAATATAGATCATATAATCATAGAACATATAATACAATTTCTCCTTTCAACCAATCACTCTTATCTCTTTGAATTTTCTACATTACTCCTCATCTTTGACCAAACATAGCAAATCAGTATATCCTGACTGCATAAGTAATTGCTTAAAACCAGACATCACTTCTTCTTTTGTATAATTATTATTTTTCAAAAACTCACTATCCTTCTCACTAAGGTATTGGTAGAAAAGAGCTGCTGCCATTACCTCATTTCTGTCTGTGTAATCAATGCTATCTAAAAGTATATTCTCTGCTTCGTTAATTTCCCCAGAATCAATCATATCAAGAAAATCTTTCAAATTTTTCCCTGATACTTCATATTTATTTTCTTTTTCAAGTTCAACAGAAACATACTTTTTCCCAAACATTAAAGAAAATAATACTCTTACCATTTCTTTTATCATTCGCATAATATAGTCTTTTTCGTCTGTGAAATACATTTTTCACCTCCATAACTACCGATTTCTCTGTTTCAAAAACTGGAAGTTGTTTATCCAAAATGAAATGGAATAACCATATCAAGTAAAACTGCAAGAACTATACTAATCGTTCCCATTAGCGCAGAACTCCTCAATGTGTCTCTCCTCAAAACAATAAGTCCAATAATAAAGACTATCACTTCCAAAACAGATTTTGCATTAAAATACCAGCATCCATATACAAAGCACATATTGAACAATACTGCCAAAATCAGCGCCGATAGTATAAGTGCCAGTTTGCTTTTCCCCCTTGCATACCAGCAGGCAAAAGACAATAATGGAGAAACAGCTGTAAATCCAAACCAAATCACCGCATAACTTCTTGGAAAAAATCCTGCAATATAGTTTGAATACAAATAGTAACTTGCAACCATACCAATAAAGAATGCAAAAACATTAATGCTTGCTCTTATTGCAGAATTGCTATAAATAGAAATACACAGTGCAATCAATACCCAGATTGCAAAACGTCCAAGGAAATTATGAACATCTAATGCTCCATCTATTGCTATAAGCACACTGGGAAGTTCAGCTTGACGAAAATCCAAAAATTTTGAAAAAGTCCCCAAAGCTATTCCAAGGAATAATACAGCTATAGTATTTATAATTTTTCTATTATTAGATATTGGTTTTTCTGCATTCCTGATATCATTCAAAAACTTTATCATAATTACCCTCACAAATACCGATTTTATTAATTCTACAAACTTGAAATTCTACTTCTATTTTTCAATAGCCCTCTCGAATCCCAGATAACGACTTCCCTGGAATGTCAGCTTTCCTTCATCTCCTTCTGCCAGCATTCCATAATCTTCTCCATATACAGAAAACTCCATCCGATCGCCGCTTTCCACCTCAAAAGTAACATAATAAGAGGTGCTGGTGGTAGTATGATACCCGTGGGTTCCTGAAGTGTCTCCTCCAACCGGCTCGTTGTGATGTGTCGTATTCTGTCGCTTGGCAGCCACCCTGGCTTCCACCGTTAAACGGGGAGAATTATTATTTTTATTCCAAGTTCTTATTCCACTTATAAAGGTAAATAGGATCATCCCAAATATCAGTAAAACCATAACTGGAAAAATCAAATCAAATAAATCAAACATCATATTCATAAACTCTCCTCCTGTAACTTTCGATTTTAATGTCTCTATTATACCATAATGATACTATTATAAAAAGGAAAAAGAGCTCCTTCGAGCTCTTTTGATTCAGTTCTGTAAACTTGAATTAATCAGTTTCTTATAAACCTTTCGAATAGTTGGCTATCAATTTTATAAATTCCTTGATACGGCTGTTCAATATAGTATTTACCACTATCCTCATACGCAAAGATAGTACTTGTTCCTGTCTCAAACTGGAAGTCAATTTTGATATAACTTTCCACTTGTGGATAGTCTTGAACACTTTCCTTTTTAGTCGGTTCAGAACTGGAAATATCGGCGATTATTTCACTTATCCAAGTTTTGTCTGAATAACTTACTGTATTTTCCCCAAAAGTTATATCAATAGATGTAATCTCGTCGGTTTGAGGTAACGTAATAGGAGCTACCTTTTTTCCACATGCAACTAAAGTCAGCACACAAGTAAGACACAAAAACAAAGAAAGAAATTTTTTCATAAGCATATTACCTCCACAACTTCCGATTGAACATCAAATCGTTTTCTTTATTCTATCACAGCTTCTATTGATCCGCCATCAATCTTTCAAACCAAGTGTCCATAGCAAGGATGAACTGACTTGCTCCTGCCCATTCTTCTAGCATCTCATCCAAGGTCTTGTGTTTTACATATTTCTGCACATACACCCAGGTGGCTATACCACTGGCCTCAGAAATAATTCCTGTTATGATCTTACGCATGATGTCCTCAAATTCTGCGATTTCCTCTTTTGGAACGATGTCATAGAGATTAGGAATCTGAAAATCTTCTTTCCCACAGTTCTCATGTACATTAATCAGCTCTGCTTTCACCCTCTTTCTGGATTCCTCGGGTAATTTCAAATATTGCCAGATCATTGAGACCACTTCGGAAGGTGTGTCTTTTTTGATCGGTGGTAACTGAATAAAATCATTCTTTTCGCTCATTTTCATATCCTCCTCAAGATAAAATAAAATCAATAATAGATTCTCTTGTCATGTCCAATACAGTATCTACGAAGACTCCTGCAAAAAGGATCAGATACAGAATTACACTCAGCGAAAACAGAAATGCAACCTGTACCCAGTCATGGTAACAGTATGCAGTCGCTATAATCAACAAAGTGAATATAAACCCAAGGATCCCTCTGACAACCGCATAAGTCTGTACTGTCATCTTTACTGCCAGTCCGATCACAAAAAGGATCAGCCATACCGGCAGTAATAATATTTTCCCAGCAAGTTTTAAAATAAACATGTGCACCTCCTATCTTACCAGTCCTGGCATATCATGGTTCACCTCTGCCTGATAATACCCGTTCATCGTAGACGGTGCATTAAACAGGGCTGCTAATAAATATTTCTTGATGTTCTTCACTTTGGTGGTGTTACCACGCATACAGTGTAAGACATACTCGATATGTGAATAGGTCAGCATCAGAAATTTTTTCTTCACCAGTGATGCCGGATACCAGTTGCTGGCAATCAAGATCTTGTCATTTTTACACATCACAGTTTCTACGATCAGGTTCACGATTTCATCTACCTGTCGCATATCGTCATGATGGGTTACTTCCAGTGATTCATAATCAATGGTCTCTTTGACAAGGTTTTCATAAGCCTGATAATCCTCAGAGCGGTTATCGCTATCAAATCTTTTCTCATCCACAGATATGATAGGATTAGATTTATTATCATTCATTTCAGTATCACTAAGATTAGTATTATTAGGGTTTGAAATGTAAACTTCTTGAAGTTTGTTTTCGGGACTTCTAGAAGTTTGATTTTGGGACTTCATGAAGTTTAAATTGTAAACTTCTACAGGCTCTTCATTTTCCACAGAAGTTTGTTTTTTAAACTTCTCTAATTCCTCTCCAAATTTTTTCTCATCTGTTTTCTCAGGCATAAAGGTTTTTACGTAGATAACATTCACCTTTCCAAATCCCTGCCTGCGTTTCTCAATCAGACCAATTCCTGTTTCGTCATCCAGCTCTCTCATGGATTTGATGGCTTTATTTCTGCCACAGTTCAGTAATTCCATGATATCTTCGATGGAAAAGTAGATATATGCTCTGTTTTTGTCGTCAAACCACTGATTTTTGATGGAAAGAGACATTCGATCCAACATCAGTCCATATAAAATTTTAGCATCGCTTGATAAATCTTTAAAATAGCTGTCTGTAAATAATGCTTTTGGTATGCGGTAGAAGCTGAACTGATCAGCTTCGGTACCGTAAAAATAATTAAATGTCATTTTTTTCTCCATAATTTCCTCCTTTCATTTTCTGCTAAGAAGTCCTCTTTTTAAACTTCTTTGACTTTGTTTTCTTAGCTTTTTCTATCCTTAACAGGACTGTTCCTGCATCCATTTTTCTAATAATGATTCAATCACCTGCTCCATATCTTTGGCTGTATAATCATCCGGAAAGTACTTTGTCAGTTTCTTTTCTGAGAAAGTGAGAGACCTGGATACTTTCTTTGCCATCACACAGTTATTGAAAATCGATAACATCTGAATCTGATTGATTGGTCCATCATTCAGCTGATTTCTGAGTGCTGCAATCTGTTTTGGTTTGATGAATCCGGTGTCGCTGATATATTCGTAGATCCATCCCTGTACTTCCTTATCGATGTAGGAGATATCAACAGCGACCGTGAATTGAAGCTTTTTGTTATCTACCAGATCAAGAAGTTCCGGAATAAGCTCTGTCAGTCGGATATAACGCTGAATCTGTTTAGAGCTTTCGCCTACTTGATCTGCAAGAATATTTCTTGATATTACTGGTTTCAACTTCTGGTCAATTTGACCAGAAGTTATATCTGTCCGACTTCCCTGTCTTTTCATTGCATCAAGTTTCATCTTATACGCAAAAGCTTTCTCACTCGGTAACAGCTCCTCTCGTTGAATGTTAGCGTCCACCATAGCCACAATGGCATCATCATCGGATAATTCCCTTACGATTGCCGGAATTGTTGTAAGACCTGCCAGCTGTGCTGCATGCATTCTTCTGTGACCGGATACCATTTCGTAATCTTCGTTTTCATCCATACGGAGAAGTACCGGTGTCAGCACTCCATTGATCTTTACGCTCTCTACCAAATCCTGCATCTTTTCATCGTCCAACACCTTGAACGGATGATTCTTAAACGGATGGATCTTACTGATCTCTATCTCCATTGCAGATTCTTCATTTACTACTCCGAGCAGTTCATCAATACTTGCCAGCTTAATCTTTTCACCACTTCTATTTTTCATTCTTCAAAACCTCCTGTGTTAAATTCATATATGCCTCAGCAACTTTTCCTTTTGGACAATGCATGTAGATACTTTTTCCCTCTGCACTGGTCTCAGCAGCTTTTACGGACATCGGAATCACATTTTCAAATACCTCAATCTGGCTTCCATAGGTTGTATGTACTCTTGATGCAATGTCCCTTGCGTAATTGGTTCTGAAATCTACCATAGTCAGGAGAATGCCCTCGATCGCCAGTTTCCGGTTCAATCTTTTCTTTACTGTAAGAATGGTCTTAATCAGCTGTTGAAGTCCTTTAACAGGCAGATATGCGGCCTGTACAGGTATCAGCACGGAATCGGAAGAAACCAGTGCATTGATCGTCATCATACCAAGGCTTGGCATACAGTCGATCAGGATATAATCGTATCGGGATCTTATCGCATCGATATATTCTTTCATGATCATTTCTCTGCTCATAACATTTCCCATCGTTACTTCCAGTGCGGAAAGTTCAATGTTTGCTGGAAGCAGATCTACATTTTCCTGATGATGTAAGATACCATCTTCTAGATTAATTTCTTCTTCATTGATAACATCCATCATGATCGTTGCCAGTGTAATTCGAAGATCATCCGGTTCTTCATATCCAAGACTTGCTGTTAAACTTCCCTGTGGATCCGCGTCGATCAGCAACACTTTCTTTTCTTCTCTTGCCAGTCCAATACCTACATTTACGGTTGTGGTGGTCTTGCCGACTCCACCTTTCTGGTTTACTACGGATATAACTTTACACATGATTTCTTCCTCCTTTAACTTTCCCATGATTCTTTTTTCCATAATTTTAGCAGTGCCAGTATTTCCCGTTTCATCATTGCCGGTGTATAAGAATTTGGAAAATACTTGTGTAGTTGCTCATTGGTAAATGCTACTCTGGTGATCTCACCTTTTTTAACTTCACTCATGATTTCTTCCATCTTTTCTAACGATAACTGTTTTTCTTTACTCAGCTGCTTTATCCGCTGAGCCTGTGAGAGTGACGGAATCGCCTGTGCATAATCCATTGCTTTAAGCAGTTCTCTTTGTTCATTTTCTTTCAATGCAGCAATCTCTACTGCCGGACAAAAAGAAATAATTTCATCATCCAGCTTCTGCAACATTTCTGGTATCAGCTTTGTCAGTGAAATATAACGCTGCACTTGTTTTGGGCTATCACCACAATCCTCACTGATAATATCTATCGAACGTTTTCTTGTTTTTTTGTGGTCAACTTGGCTCTTTTTTCGACCACTTTTTCTTTTCAATACGTCATTCTTTAATTTGTAAGCAAAAGCCTTTTCACTGTAGCTGATCCGTTCTCTATGAAGATTCGAATCCACCATGCTTAAGATGGAATCATCTTCACTTAATACCCGGATGATCACCGGTACTTTACGGTATCCAAGTTTCTCTGCAGCATGTTTTCTTCTGTGACCGGATATGATTTCATAGTAGCCATCCGGTACCGGTCTGACGATCAGCGGATTTAAGATTCCATATTTCTCAATGCTTTCCTGCAGAAGAAACATTTCCTTATCATCTTTCACCTGAAACGGATGCTCCTTAAAAGGGCGGAGACGTTCAATCTCAATTTCTATGATTCTTTCTTCTTTTTCTCCTGATTGTCTGTTTGCATCAGTCATCTTGACTCCTTTCCTCCAGGATTCAGGAAATAAAAAATGCCTGCCTGGAACTTTTGTTGTAAGAAAAGTTCCAAACAGACATTGCCGTTTGACTATTAGCTGTAGCTAATAGAATTGAATACTGTTTCAGCTAATTTATGTTTGCAGGTTTCGGAGAGATTGTTTCTTTTCCTGCCTTTTCTCTGATTTACATCCCCAAATAAGGGGTGACAACAGAGCGGAACCCAAATGTTAGCTGGACTCTTGAAAAACCATGTTTGCAAACCGGTGATTTTGATTAGCTGTCAGCTAACAAAAATCAGATTGTGTTAGCTGGAAATGGATCATTTTGAATGGAATTTCATGCCACGAACGTGATTAGAAAATAAGAAAAGCGTTCGCTGTCAGCTAATCCAGCTAACATTTTCGAACGCTTTGAAGCCCGTCGCCAAGAGGATTTGAACCTCCGACCCCTCGCTTAGGAGGCGAGTGCTCTATCCAGCTGAGCTATGACGACACATGCCGCAAACCCTTGATTTTACTGGGGTTCTGGGATTTTTCCCTTCGGCCACATATAAGATTATCAACTCTTTTTCGAGTTGTCAATCTACAGATTTTTTTACTTTGGTAACATTAGAACGTTCCCCAAATTGGGGAATGCTTTGTTGTCACCTTTGGCATTTTTCAGAATAGATTCGAACTGAAAGTTGTTTTTCATTTTTTCCCTTTGGGGAATGCCTCGGCTTTCTCTTAGGAGGACCCCGTTATATCCATTTAACTAAGGAGACAAATGCCGTATTTTCGGGCTTTTCAGCTCTTTTGGCTCCGGCTGCCATATCTATGAATTCAATCACTCTTGTGATGAATTTCCATTGTATCTTATTTTGACATTCAGGTCAATCCCTGTTGGAATCGAACTCTTACTTATCACTTCTCAGCTTCCATAAGTCTCAACCATGATTGAACCTTAGGAGGCACTTGTTATATCCATTTAACTATGAGAACTAATATTACCTAATAATTTACTTTTCCCTGCATCCAGATGACTCCCTTAAATCTTCTGCCAATTGCAGGTTCCCCCAGAAGGTCTTTTTCATTGATGCAGACATCATATATCAAATCGTTACAGTCCAGTGTAAGCAAACAGATTTTATCACCTGTCATCTTATTATTCTCCATCCTGTAATCTACAATTTCACCTAAAATGGAATACTGGTCACTTTCGATTCCGTATGGCATAAAATAAGAATCTACAATACTTAAGATATCCTCGTTAGCTATCCGTCTTGACAACATGGAATAAGTATCAATATCTTCCAGTGTAAGATTTTCAATGGCATCCTCGTCTCCCTCTCTTGCAGCTGCAATGAGGTAATTACGGTCCTGACTGTTTTTCTTTGTATTCTGGATCTGCTTTTCATTTTTGCTGATTGGCATAATGATTTTTCCATTTAATGACAATGCACTTAATGTAGCGGACATTGGACGCATCTTCGGATTTCTGTGATGCTCGGATAAATATTCTGCAACATTCTGTAAATAGAAAATCAATGTAACGCCCAGCTTCATTTCGTCACAGACACCGGCATAAGATTCTTTTTCGGAATGCTTCTCTATCTCTATCTGCTCCTGGGTCGTGATTCCGTCACCCTCTACATACGGGTAATAGTATTCAGTATGAAAGGTTCCATCTTCTGCATATTCTCCGCAAACACGGATTCCAGCTCCCGGTGCAATCTCTTTCGTCATTTCTACAAATTCATTTCCCATGGAATCTTCTGAGACTTCAATTCTATCCGGGGATGAAACGATTTTATCCGTGAGTTTCTCTATATCAGATTTTTTCATATTGTTCTGAAATCCAATTGCTCTTAAATAGCTATGCACGAATCTGTTCTTCCTTCCTTGAAATACCATCTGAAAACCTAAAACAGGCATACCCTATTATATAGTATGCCTGTCATTTTTACAATCTGCTTTCTGCAAATTTATTCATTAAATTTATTCATCTTTTGATTTCATTGCCATTTCTAAAGCTTCTTTTTCTTCTTCGGAAAGTGCAATAATAGAATTTCCATCAATAATTTCCTTAATATACGTATAGCAGCCTTCTCTGCTATGCATTGCATTGATGATATATCCGTCATTGCGCTCATTCAACATTGCAAGGGAAAAGCTCAGCTTTCCACCCATCTCATTAAAGGCATCATATTTTACAAGTCCAAGCTTCTGGAATGTAAAACGTAAAGTAGCAAATATATCTTCGATATTTTTCTTATTTGCCTTGTTAGATGCAACCAGATCATCTATTTCATCTAAACGCTCTTTCAATACATCTTCCAGCGTCCTGGCATCTTTTCCGGACATGAACTTTTTATATTTCTTTTTTAACTTACTCATCTGGACGATATTTACAATGGTAACTATGAAAAGTATCAATACCAGTGCTGCCAGTCCTACTATTACATAATCGGAATCAATTCCTAAATATTCTGAAAAAATCATGTTGTTATCCTCTTCTCTTAATTACAAACAAATGTTCTATTTTTTAATACTTTCGATTAATTCATATATTCTTGTTAATTCATCCGGGGAATAATATTCGATTTCAATTTTTCCCTTCATAGAATCCTTCTGATTAATGATAACCTTTGTTCCAAGTATTGTTTTCATTTTTTCTTCTGCTTCCTGGTAAACAGCATCCAGTTTTTTCTTTTCCGGATTCACCTCTTTTGCAGGTGCATTTTTCTGTTTCTGCATTTTCTTTACCAGCTTTTCAGTATCTCTTACACTGATTTTCTCATCGAAGATTTTCTGTGCAAGTGTATACTGTTTTTCTTCATCAGTGATTCCAAGTAAAGCTCTCGCATGCCCGGTAGAGATCATATCGTCAATTACCATCTGCTGCACTTTATCACAAAGTTTTAAAAGCCGCATGGAATTAGTAACTGCAGTTCTGCTCTTTGATACTCTCTCCGCAACTTCATCCTGTTTCAGATTGAATTCATTTAAAAGGCGTTTATATGCAATTGCCTCTTCAATTGGATTTAAGTTTTCTCTCTGGATATTCTCAATCAGTGAAATCTCTACGATTTCCTGTTCCGTTAAATCTTTGATGATTACAGGAACTTTCTTTAATCCTGCCATCTTTGCTGCTCTCCATCTTCGCTCACCGGCAATGATTTCGTAGTAGTCTTTCCGGTCTACTACCAGAAGTGGCTGCAAGACACCAAACTGTTTGATAGACTCTGATAATTCTAATAATGCATCTTCATCAAAATTCTTTCTCGGCTGTTCTTTATTTGGTTCTACTTTATTGATATTTACCATAACTTCATTTTTTGCATCTGTCTTCTCATTGGATGTTCCAACTTTATCTGCAATCAATGAATCCAAACCTTTTCCCAATCCACCTTTTCTTGTTGCCATTTAGATATCCTCCCTGTCGATTACTTCTTTTGCAAGAAGTCTGTAGCTTTCTGCTCCCGCTGACCTGCTGTCGTATAGATTAATTGGAAGACCGTGACTTGGTGCTTCTGCTAATCTTACATTTCTTGGAATGATTGTTTTATAAATTGTTGTATGTAAATTATTTTTTACATTATCTACTACTTCATTAGAAAGATTTGTTCTGGAATCATACATAGTAAATACAACTCCTTCCATCTTCAAATCCGGATTAAGTCTTTCCTGTACCAGGTCAATGGTGTGAATCAACTGGCTGATTCCTTCCAATGCATAATATTCACACTGAATTGGAACCAATACGGTATCTGCTGTTGTCATAGCATTTACTGTCAGCATATTCAAAGATGGCGGACAATCAATAATAATAAAATCATAATCGTCCCGGATATAATCTACTGCATTTTTTAAAATATACTCTTTATCATTGATTCCCAAAAGTTCAATTTCTGCTCCGGATAAGTTTACATTAGATGGAATCAAAGTCAGATTTTCAATCTCTGTTTTATGAATACTTTCACGAATTGTACATTCATCCAGCATTAATTCGTAAACAGTATTTTCTAAATCATCTTTATCAACTCCCAATCCACTGGTAGTATTTCCCTGCGGATCCAAATCTATTGCCAATATTTTTTTTCCGGCTTCTGCCAGACATGATGACAAATTAATAGACGTTGTGGTTTTACCAACTCCGCCTTTCTGATTTGCTATTGCTATTATTCTTCCCATATTATTTTCCTTTCTGTCTGTTTCATCATTGAAACATAAATTTCAGTTTTCTATTATTTTATCTGTACCGAACTTGTTTTATTATAACACTATAACACTTTCATTTCCAGTAAATCCATAGTAGAAATGAAGTATTTTCTATTATTTTCTCTGTTTCTGCTTTCATTTATTATATATTTGTATCATACAATGTTTGCCTTACATCTATATAAATATATGTTTTTATTACTACTTATATAAACTACGAGAAACACATTTTGCGAGTTTTTGTGTGAATTTAAACAAAGAATAAATCTTCCTTGGTGCATTATTGATCCTGCGGCGGTCGCTTGCGACATCTACCTTATACGCCGCAGTGTGCATCCTTGCGGAACGTTTTTACTTTACAGGAAAGCAATTTCCTGTAAAGTAAAAAAAATGTTTCACGTGAAACATGAAACATTTTCTTTCATAATATAGTAGACTAATTTTTTTTATTCATACTAAATATTGTATCTATTTTATGTTTCACGGACGTTCTTTTTACTAATG
>NZ_QTVB01000050.1:0-12927 GCF_003435965.1 Roseburia sp. AF42-8 | reverse complement strand
ATAAATGCCCATTACAATAAATAATACGCCGATTATTACCCAAATAACAAATGCTATTAATCTTCCTTCCATAATATGTATCCTTTCTTTGTAGTTCTGTAAATTCAAATAAACGCGTGCTTTTATAGCTCGCCTCTCAAACGTGCTTCTATATCAGATGCCGTGTATAACACATCCGTTACAATTACCCTTTCATCACGGATTGTATAAAACACTGAATAATTATCGACGAGCATTCTCGCAACTCCATTCTCTTTTCCGGCTCAGAATCCATAATCCTAAATCGTTCTGGGAAAGTGTCTAATGTAAGTATTTCATCAGCAATGCGATTATATTGCCCCATTGCATTATCTGGAGCAAGCAAATCTATAGCAATATAATTGTATATATCTTCCATATCCTGCAAAGCTTCTTTTGTAATCTCTACCTTATATTGCTTCATTAATGCCTCTCTCTAAATGCCACAAACGCACTAGCTGCATCCTCAACATTTCCTTTCTCTATATCGGCATATCCTTTTTCTAACTTTTGATGAATCTGTGTAACAGACATCATATCTGCATTCACTGAATTAGCTGCTTTTGGTAATACAATAGAAAAGGGAATTCCTCCTACTAATGATATTTGTTTTAAATACATATCTATAGCAGTAGCCATTGGTATCCCTAATTGTGCCAATACACTTTCTGCATTTTTTTTTACATCTGGATTTACTCTTATATTTAATGTTGCTGTTTTTCCCATAGAATACACCTCCATCTTTCTTTTATTGTAACGTCTTTTGCGTTACAAGTCAATCTATGAAATATATTTTCGATGCGATAGCTTCACATTGTTTTGATTAACCATTGCATATCTGAGCGTTGTATCTATTTGCTCATGTCCCAGAATTTTCTGTACCTGTTCAATCGGCATACCTTTCTCAATTGCTCTGGTGGCCATCGTCCTTCTAAACTTATGTGGATGTACCTTTTCTACACCTAACTTCTTCCCCATTTCTCGTAATCGTAACTCCACACCGCTTTCAGTAAGTCTACTGTGTGGTTTGTTTAACGACACAAATAACGCTATATTATTATCTGTCCTTGATTCAATATAATTCAACAAATGAATTTTGGTCTTAGCATCAAAATATGCTTTCCTCTCTTTGTCTCCTTTGCCATAAACCACGCATTCCCGCTCAGAGAAATCTATATCATCAATGTTCAGCCTTACCAATTCGCCTACTCTAATTCCTGTTGAAAGCAGAAAATCAATCATTGCCCTATCACGCAAATTATTACAATTATCTCTAAGAATTTCTATTTTCTCATCTGGAATGGTATCTTTTACAATAACGGCAGTCTTTACCTTATGAATTCTTTTCATTGGGCTTTTTATAATATAGTCCTCTTCCTCTAGCCACGAAAAAAATGTGGAAAGACTTCTACGAATATTATCAATAGTTACCTTTCCACAATTATTTATCGTTTGATACTCTACAAGATATTTTCGTAGCATCTCGGTCGTTATCTTTATGACCGGAATATTTATTGTATCCAACATCTTTTCAATATTACACCTATAATAGCGTATTGTTTTGTCAGAACACCCTTCTAAATGCTTTGCAGTTAAAAACATATCTAGAAAGTCCATATTCGTTGTCTGCAAATAATCAGATACAGTATTTTCAGATAACCGTTTTGCTAACACCTCTTGTAGTTTCTGCATCTGCGATGCATTTAATACTTCTGCCATGTCATTGATGATGTCATAAATTTCTCTACTCATAAGAGCACACTCCTTTTTGAAGGAGTATATCGTAGAAAAATCAGCACATCAACAGAGCGTATTACTGAAAGTTGTCTGTCTGATTTCTTCGTCAATTTTTTTCATAGAATACTATATCCATTTTTTCGTTTATATGCTCAACCTTTCCAGTTTGAACATATCCCATTTTCTCATATAGATGTAGATTTCCCTTTTCTTGTAAAATTGTATCCAAACACCAATGGTCAGAACCATATATATTTTCAAGTTCAATCATTGCTTGTTGAGCATATCCTTTATTGCGAAATTCACCCATAATCCAAATTGGCGAAATTCTTTTTCTACTTCCATCGTTTTTATTAACTATTCGTACTGCACCAACAACTATATCATTCTCAACGATATAATAATAAGTTGTCCAAGGCTGTTCAAATTTAGCGATTATTTTTTCTAAGCTTTCAGTTGCCGGACTCATATCGAAATCTTGATATTTATCTAAAAGCTCTGTAAATGCCTCTACTTGCATTTTCCATATGGTTTCTATATCTTCTCTCATTGCTTTCTTTAATGTGATAGCCATTATCCTTCTCCTTCCTGTAATCGGTCGCACAAATTCCGATTTGTATTTATCCTGTATATGCATTTTCAGCAGTATTCTTGAAATCGTGTTTTTCTAACCACTGCTTTTCATCTTCGTTTTCCGGTATATCAATTCTTTCGATCTTGAAAATTACAGGTCGTGTTCCATCATTACAGCAAGCAATCATCATTCTTTCATCATTTGTCCATCCATGCATAATCGAACCACCCTGTAATGCTGTATAAACATACCTACTAATAGCATCCCATGCTTCTCCACAGAATTTTCCATTCATAAGATGATAAAAATCATCCTGTTGCGGTGTCCTTTTCAAAAGGAATGTATCTCCAACCTTAAAACATGGACACGGTCCTGATTTCGGATCAGCAAGATATTTTTCTTGAAGATCTGGAAATACTTTTGTCTCTAAAACAGTTATTTTACACTCGTGCTGCATTCTGTATCACCTCGAAATTCCGATTTGTTTACTTTTTGTTCCACTAATAAAACCCTTTCATGAATTACAAATAAGGCTTTAAAGACTTAAAAACATTCAAATATCCATTTGCATACATATGTACACCATCAATGGCATACTCCGATTTCTGTTCACCATGTTCATCAACAAGTGCTTCATTACAATCAAGGTAACGACAACCGTATTTTTCTGCTATTTCTTTTAATCGATGATTACATAATATAAGATTTTCAGGAGTACGGAGTTTCATCCATTGGATTGATTGTTCTGTCTGCCATGGCAGGTGAAGATTTGCAGGATAAAACGCCATGATAAAAATTTCCACATCTGGAATACGGAATTTGATAATTTCCATGATTCTACAGATATTATCCATTAAATGTAACATCCACTGATCTCCAAATCGTTCTTTTGTAATATCATTAGTACCGATATTGATAAATATCTTTGATGGCTCAAGATCTAAAAGCAATGTATCGATATTTTCCAGAAACTCATCTGTATTCAATCCACTAACGCCGCGATTATATATCTTATATATCACTTGTTCAATACCCTAGCTTCGTGCAATTTCACAGACAGGAAACATTTCCATCAAGGATGATCCTGTAAAAAGGATTTGTCCTGTTGACTCCCGATTTTCTTAATTATACAAACTGGAATTCATCTATCTGCATCGCAGCCATCTGCAAATATCGACCACCTGCACACCCTGATAATCATAAGTTTCATGATGTGTCCTTGCAATTACCATCTTAGGATATGCATCTCGTATTGCAAGCAATGGCGAATATTCCCTCTCAAATGTTGTTTCATCTGAAATATTGTCACTTACCTGAATGTATATCAGTGTGTCTCGTTTCTTTGCTACAAAGTCCACTTCTTTTTTATAAAGTTTACCAACATATACCTCATAACCTCTCCTTCGTAACTCCAGATAAACAATATTCTCATAAACCCTTCCAAAGTCCATATTTCGTGTACCATTGACTGCATATCGAAATGCTGGATCACAAAGATAAAACTTACTATTGTTTTCGAGATATTTTTTCCCCTTTAGGTCATACCGTTTTGCCTCATAAAATAGAAATGCGTTCTCTAAATAACCAATGTATTTTGATACTGTCTTTCTGGTAATCTCTCTTTGGTCATTATTTAATGTCTTGCAGATATTATTGGGAGAAAGCAGGTTGCCAATATTATCCATCATAAATTCAGATATACTGGCAAACTCTGATGTATTTCTTATTCTATATTTCTCAACCAAATCTCTTATAAGAATAGTCCCATACACATCTCTGATATAATCATACTGTCTATCCTCTGTCTTATATACATAAGCTCCTGGCATACCACCGGTTCGGACATACTGATCAAATGCATCATCATACCCATCCGTAATTCCATAATAAGTCAGATATTCCACAAAAGAAAAAGGATATACCTTTATTTCCATCGTTCTTCCAGTAAAAAGTGTTGCCAGATCTGAACTTAACAAAAATGCATTTGATCCGGTAACATAAATATCATAGATTCCTTTTGTATAAATACTATTGATTGCAAGTTCGAACTGAGGGCACATCTGAACCTCATCAATCAATAATACGTTATTCATTCCTTCTTTATATTGACCCAGGATATACTTATGCAATGCATGATATTCCAGCAAATGATCAAACTCTAATTCCTGAAGGTTTATCATTACAATATTGCTCTTTTCCTCTAACGACTGCAGATAAGTGATAAATTCCTGCAGTAAAACAGACTTGCCGCTCCGTCTGATGCCCGTGATTACTTTTATATCTGGCGTCCCATATAATTCAATCAATTCATCTAGATACTTTTGCCTTACCATAAACTGCATATCACTATCTCCTATTCCCATTTTTTGAAATTTCTTTATATTTTGGTAATACATTTCATGCATATTCTAGCACAGTCAGCTGCTTCTGTCATTATTCTATTCCCATTTTTCTTAAATAATTCATTTTCTGGTAATGGCATTTTCTTATAGAACAAAAAAGCAGCAGACATTTCGTAAGCGCATGGTTTGACGTTTCTTCCTAAAACAGACCACTCTGATTGCAGTATAAATAGATTATCTTCACACCATTCATTTTAAATCTCGCCTCTGTATTGCCCTGTGGATACGGCTTCTTCCTGCTGTAACTGCAATCCATGACACCATTCTATTTCAGCGTATGTATATCCTCAACCTACGGAGAGTAGAGTTCGAATTTGCTCATTTATTTTTCCATCCCATCCAGAAGCTTTATAAATCTTTTATCATTCATCTGCTCATTCGTAAGGTATTCTCCATTATAAAACAATACATAGGTTGTAACCGGTGTCGGAGCATTCTGTGCTTCTTCTTTCGTTTCCAATCTGGTTGCCTGAAACGGAACCTCTCTTTCCCTGGCAACTTCAAGAACACGGTATGTGTGCAAATGATGAAAAATTTGTGCAAAAAAAGAGGTGCAAACACCTCTTTAGATAGATTTTTAAACGATTCTAAATTTCTATTATCTGCTCCACTTTTTTCTGAATATTGTCTAAGTTATCATGAAATATCTTAGTATAACCTCATTGCGAAACACCTCCAAGATTTAATTCATTGGAAATGTATTCAAGGATATTGTGATACTCAAATAGTCCCATATCTCTCAATCTGATAACCAAGGCTGTATAAGATACTCCGATATAAGCTGCCATTCTACGAATAACTGCTTTTTCCTTTGAAGCAATGGTATTATCACCATAAACTTTTATCGGATTTGACTGATTATATTTCGCCAAGGCATTTTCAATAATCCTTCTCGGCATAAGAAGCGAAGCTCCCATTGTATCTGCCTGCCACTCAACAGACGCAAACATCTGAGCCAGTTCCTCTTTGGAATAACTACGCTCACTGTCATACTCTGCATGAAAGCGTCCTTCACTCGGCATTGCATACATCTTACTCAAGATATGATGTGACGCTTCGTGTGCCATTGTAAACCTGCGACGTCCTTGCTCCTTTTCGGCAAGAAGAAATTTATCAAGTATGATGGTATCTTTCGGGAAAACAAAGGGAATAATTTTTCCGTCCTGATGTATCAGCAGTGGTGTTGCTCCATCTGCCAGAAAACCAATCCTGCCTGCATCATCTTCTGCGAAAGAAGCGTATTCAATTCGTAACATAAGAAATTCTGTAATGAAATGTTCTATGTCGATGGATTGAATCACTCGATTGCTAAACTTATTAGCATAAGCTGTTATCAAGCCTTCGCTGATTTCTTCCAACTCGGCTCTTGACATATAAATACTCAAGTTGTGTCCACCTCCGACTCCACCTTGTCCGGCGGTGCAACTCCTCCGGCAAAGTTCTGTTGTATTTCCGCACTATCCAAATTGATTAGATAGCGAATTCCTTCAAGTGTTCTCATTCGTCTGTCCTCTGTTATAGTTCTTTGATGATGTGACAAGCCACACCCTGAATGCAGCACTCATCTACAATGATGTCTTTCATCTTCTTATTTTCCGGATGGAGAATGATTTTCTTATTCTCATCATCTCGGAAGTACCGTTTCAATGTATTCTGATTATCCACAAGGGCAACTACTATATCGCCCTCTTTGGCTTCTACCTGCTTTTTAACAACCACAAGGTCGCCGTCATCAATCCCTGCTTCAATCATAGACTGACCGCTTGCTCTTAATATGAAGAAATCTCCTTTGCCGAAAATAGCAGTAGGAAGTGATACATATTCTTCAATATTTTCTTCCTCATACTGAGGACTGCCACAAGGAATAGAACCTACAATCGGTGTCTGTGTTTGTTCGCCACTGTACTTACGGGTCACATTGGTGCGAATCTCCTGCCCGTCGTACTCAATCATATTCTTCTCAGCCATCTCTACTAAGTATTTATATGCTGTACCTCTGGCAATGCCAACAGCTTCAGCAATTTTTGTAGTCGATGGGGATTGTCTGTTTTGCAGGTAATAATCCTCGATATACTTTTTTATTTCACTCATAAGTTCAGGACTCTTGCTTCTCATACCTGCACCTCACTTTCTTTTCTATCAGAAGCAGTTTGCTAACACCTCAAAATTCCTTTGCTTGCACTGAAATCATTAACTCCAATGGCTTACTATTTTTCTCTATTTTCATCTTTTCTTATACAATACAAGTTCCGGATTCTTACCGAGAAGTTTCTTCTTCATTTTCATTCCTCCAAAATAATTCTATCCGCTATTTTCTTTCTCCGACAAAAGCGCCGTATTGCTACGACGCTTTTGTTTTGCTCGGAAGCTGGAGCAAGGGAACGCTATTCAATTATTTGTTGTACTTTTTCTTTCTGCTGACAACCGTTGTACCAATGGCAGCACCGCTGCTGACAAACAGCAGGGCAATCCACAAAGCAAGGTTGCTTGTATCGCCAGTCTGCGGAGATTTGGAATCGTCCTTCAGCTTCGCCGTTACGGTGTCGGCTTTTTTGATTTCCTTTGTACCGTCCTTGTCGCTGTAATATTTACCGCAGCCTTCGCAGTACCAGTACTCGATATTGCCCTCGGTGGTCTTGGTCGCCGCAGTTGCCGGGAAGTGCTTTAAGTCGGTGTGGTTCTTCGCATCAAGCTCACCGTATTCCGCACCGCAGACTTCGCACTTTGCCTTGTCCTTGCAGGTCGCTTTCCCGCCGGTGTGCTCAATCAGCTTCTTGCCGCAATAATCACACTTGCGGTCTTTGTTATCGTCTGCACACTCGCTGATTATATAATCGCAGATATCACATTTGTGGTCTTTGTTTGCATCGATGCAATTCTCGGTTTCCGTATGGCTGGTGTCACGCTTACAGATTCGGGTGTGTGTCTTTTCATCGCTGTTCTGCGTCCAAGCGCCCCAGTTGTGGTCCAGCGCATTGCCGGAGAAGAAGGTCGCCTCATCCGCCGTGCCCTCGGAGCTCAGACCGCAGACTGCGCAGGACTTGTAGTAGACCGCCTTTTCCGTGCAGGTGGCGGCGGATTTCAGGTACTTTGCATCCACGGTCTCCGCCGTGAAGTCGTGGGGCAGCTTTTCGCCATACTCAGCCTTGCAAAACTCACAGACGGCATTTTGGGTGCAGGTCGCTTTGCCGCCGGAGTGCTCCGCGTAGCCTTTCTTTCCCGCGTTATCCGTCACATCGCAGTTTTCATTGGCACATTCATGCCAGTGATGCGTTGCATCGGACGTCCAATCGGACTTCCAGCTATGGCCCGTAGCTGGAATCGGCTCTATTTTTGTTGCGTCGCACTTGGTGCAGCTATATGTCTTTTTGCCCGCTTTTGTGCAGGTAGGCGCTGTTGTTATCGTACCGTTGTCCCAAGTATGAGGGCCTACGTCATCCTTTTTATCGCAACGGGAACACTGCTTCCAGTGCTCGTTATCATCATGTGTCCAACTGGTAGTAAAATCATGTCCCAGAACATCGCCATATTCCGCACCGCAAACTGTGCATTTTGCTCTTTGGGTGCAGGTTGCCGTGCCACCGGAGCAGTTTTGTGTTTCCACGACATTGCAGGTGCAGCGGCGGCTGTGGGTGCCGTTGTCGTTCGATGTCCAGTTCCCATTGTGGGTATGTTCATCGCCCTGTCCCTTGAACACGGGCAGGGTTATTTTTGCCGCAGCCACATACTGGCAGCTGTCCCATGGAGAATTGTCGCGGTCAGCCTTGAGCAGCGCCAGCACCGTGTCGTTGGCGAAGTTTGCGGCGGTTTTGGACTCTGTTTTTGTAATGTTGCCATTACTATTGTTTTGGCCAACTGCGTTCAGGTTCGTACCGGCAAGATAGTAGCAGTTTTCTACAGTGCCATGATTACGGCCAACGATTTCGCCAACAGCATCACTATTATAGGGTGTTTTAATCGTTCCAACATTGTAGCAATTGGAGATCGTGCCCATGTTAAGCCACGTAACACCGCCAGTTCCATTAATTGTGCCGGTAATTGTGCCAACATTATAGCAGTCGATGATTCTCGCATTGTCAATATTACTGCCAGCAATACCGCCAATATAATCGCCACTGCCGCCAGTAACGCTGCAATTGTTGCTGCAATTTTCAATCGTCGCAGCATCCAAAGCGCCGCCCACAATGCCGCCGACGTGACAGGCTAGACCCGTCAAATTATAATTATGGGATACGTTACCTGCCACTGTCAGGTTTTTAATCGTGCCGCCTTTTACAGCACCGAACAGACTGGCATACCTGAAGTTGTCCGTAACGTTCAGGCCGGAAATGGTGTGGCCGCCGCCGTCAAATGTGCCCTCGTAGTAAATCTTATTTCCTTCGGTATAGTTTCCGATTGGCGTCCACGGTTCGTTATTCAAATCAATGGCTGCTGTCAGCACGGCGCAGATTTTGGTTTCTTCTTCGGTTTTTGCATCGTTCACCTTATCCCGGAACCATTTCAGCCCCGCGGCGGTGCTGATTTGATAGGGATCTGTCTCCGTGCCGCTGCCGGTGATGTGATCGGGGGTGCCGTTAAATGTGCCGCCGTTGATGATACCGCTGCCGGAAACTGTGCTGTTAAAAACGCCGCCGGTGATGGTTCCGTTGTTGATGACCTCGCCGTTGAATTTACCGTTTTCGATGGTGCTGCCGGGGGTAACGGTCACTTTGCCCTTGAACACAGTCTCGCCGGAGCCTGTAATGGTACAGGGACCCTCTGTTGTATCTCCCAGCACGACGTCGCCGTCAACCGAGCCGCCGTTGGCGTAAAGAATCCCATAGCCAGGTGTCGTAGAGCCGGTGATGTATAGTCCGCTTCCGTTTGCCGCAGCACAGCCGGCAATGCTCGCACTGCCCGCCAAGGTGATCTCCCTCACATAAAAGGCGCGCACACCGCCGCCATAGGCTTCGCCGGAGTTGACGGAATTCGTTGCCGTGCAATTTTGAATCACGGCGTTGCCCGACAGGGTGAGCGACGTACCGTTTGCGAGAAAGACACCCCCGCCGTTGGAAGATTTGGAAGAGTTGGAGATTTCCTTACAGTCTTCGATTTTTGCCTCACCAGACATCACAAAGCTGCTGCTGCTGCTGACATATACGCCTCCGCCGTTGGAAGAATGGGAAGAGTTGGAGATTGCCTGACAGCCTTTGATTTTTGCCTCACCAGACATTTCAAAGCTGCTGCTGCCGTTGACATATACGCCTCCGCCGAAAACAAATTGGGTCGCGCTTTCGGCGGTGCAGCTGCGAATGACCGCCTGACCTGACATTTTGAACGTGCCGGAAGCACGAACACCGCCGCCGATGATGGAGGCGACGCATCCGGCGATGCTGCCGCCGGACATAGAGAACTGACCCGATTCACCATCAATATGTACACCGCCGCCGTACGTCGCGGAGCAGCCGATAATATTGCCGCCGGTCATGGTCAACTGCCCGCCGGATGCGATATACACACCGCCGCCATAATGGTAGTAGGAGCCATATAGCAGAATCGGATAGCCCGTGCCGCCGGTGATGACGCCGCCGGTGACGGTCTCTGTGCCGCTTGCCTCGTCCAGCACCCACAGTTTGCCATTCGGATTGAATCTGTGCGAGAGATTACTCGTATTGCTGTCCTCGATCGTCAGCTGCCCGCCGCCCTCGACCACAATCACGCTGCCCTTGTTTGCGCTCTCGTATTTGAGCACATGACCGTTCAGGTCCAGCGTCACGGTGCGGTTGACGGTCAGGGAGTTGCTGATGCTAATGTCCCCTGTCAGCTTGACGGTGTTGACCTTAGAATCAGCAACAGCCGCAGTCAGCTCATCCGCGGTGCTGACTTCTGTTACCGTCTCGCTCCCGCCAATTAACGATGTCAAGGCTGTCTCCGGCTGGGGGTCGGACACTTCCCCCTCCGACTGTTCTTCGTTCTCTTCGCCTTCCGGCTCTGCGTTCTCAATGGGCTCGCTGCATTCGCAGTTTTCCGGCAAAGCGCCCTCTGCGCCGCAGATGGGACAATCTGCGTTCATTGCTTCTGCCGTGCAGGCCGTTTCGCAGGTGCATACAGGCGGTTCTTCCGTCTCGCTCTCGGCAAATGCCGTGGTCGGCACAAGGCAGAGCACCATGCACAGAGCAAGCAGGATACTGAATAATCGTTTCTTCATCTTGTTTCCTCCATTTCGCCGTTCTTTGACAGCTTAAAATCGTATTTCATTTCCAACATGGCAAACAGTTTATACATAACCTCTGTGGCAATTGCTTTAATATCTAATGATTGAATAAAGGCAAGCACCTTTGCCTGCTCTGCCTCCGGTACACGATACACCCGCATCGCCGCCGTCAGAAAACGGCTGAGCTTGCGTTCCAACGGAAAATGAATATCACATTTTCTCGCCATATAGCTGCGCATCAGTCCCGCCGTGCCGATTTCCATCTCGTAAAAGTCGCTCTCGGTATCATCGGGGAAATTTTCACCAAAAATCTGCTTCAGCTCTGCCGTGGTATGCAGGTAGATATACTCCGATGTTTCGGGCAGGGAATAGGCTTCAATGTAGATTTCCCGCAGGTTCTCGTTCAGCTCGGTCAGCGTCAGTTGGATCGCCGTTTCCACCGCATAGGCGTAAACCGGCGGCAGCTTGCTGTCTGCAATGCTTCTTGCCACGCCGAACTGTCCGCCGAACATCGTTTCGGTCAAGTCCAGCAAAATTTTATCCTTGGTGGGAAACAGATTCAAATAGCTTCCTCTTGCAACACCTGCTTCGTCCACAATCTGACTGACAGTGGTGTTTTTATACCCCTGTTCCAGAAAGAGACGGACGCACACAGTCAGTATTTTCCTCTTTGTTTCACTGCTGTCTCTCCGCAAATATATCACCTCTCTTCAAATATTATTAGTATATATACTAATAATATCATCTCGAGAGTGAAAAAGCAACTGGCATTTGATATTTTTCCGCTTAACTCAATTTATTTCTTTTTAACTCAACCAATGTTAAAAGTAAAGTTTTTGTTTTCATTGAAAATTACAGCCTATAAAGGCTTTTTTGTTCAATGAACTTTTATCCTGCAATTTGTGCAGACCGTCTGCACAATTAGATTGTTGCCTCACTGTGGCAACAATCTAAGCAATATATAAATCTTCAATAACAGCCGTATAGATTTTGGATTCACGGAGTCCAAAATCTCTAAGAACACTTTTACTATGTATTATCCTTCAGCCAATAACACTGATACAACATATCTGTCATTTTTATTCCATTGAAAATTTCCGCCCATAAAGGCTTTTTGTTCAATGCAATTTAAATTTGCAATTTGTGCAGACGGTCTGCACAAATTACTTTTTCATATCAATTCTACTTCTAATATCTTCTACGGCAGGTAATGCATTTTTCAAATCTAACGGTAAATCCGTGCATAAGTGATATTCACTGACACCAATCGGTTTTGACATATCTCTCAATGCATACTCTGCAATTGTTCTATTTTCATCTCTGCACAAAATAAGTCCCACTGATGGATTATCCTCTGGAGCTTTCACTAAATCGTCTAAAGCAGATAAATAAAAATTCATCTTTCC
The DNA here is from genome assembly GCF_003435965.1 of Roseburia sp. AF42-8. Classification (NCBI taxonomy): domain Bacteria; kingdom Bacillati; phylum Bacillota; class Clostridia; order Lachnospirales; family Lachnospiraceae; genus Roseburia; species Roseburia sp. AF42-8. The sequence continues at coordinate 597 of NZ_QTVB01000050.1, read as the reverse complement.
TGCCTGTTCTGGCTTAAACTCGCCAGTTTTAAGGTCTATTGCTACATAACATCTAAGCTTTGTGTTATAGAACAGAAGGTCTATATAGAAATCTTTTCCTCCAACTTCAAGATGATACTGCTGTCCCATAAAAGCAAAACCAGTGCCTAATTCCATCAGTAGAGAAGTAACATTTTTTACAAGTTCATTCTCTATATCTGTTTCCAACATTTCTTGCCTGCCATTCATGACCGCAAGCACCTCTCCACCATACTTTTTTATTTGAACCGAAAGTAATGTCATCAGGCGTAAGCGTTAAATTCTTTTCCGACCACTCCGAAACAAGCTCCGGGTGTACTTCTGCTAAACTGTTATTCATAGCCAAACCTCAACCTCCTTGTGCTTAGAGTATATGAAGTTTTGGCTTTATCTTGTAGTTTGCGAATATCCGTATAAATAGAAAAAGCCCTATGGGAAAGGGATTTCTCCTCTCTCAAAGGGCAAGTTGGCAAACTGGAAGTTATAGTGCAATCTTTTTCCATTTTCTAATCTTGGTTCTAAAGGTTCCGAACGGAGCAACTGTATTAACATGTATGAATTTGTATACTTCCCAGACAG